>NZ_JACJQS010000005.1:0-155164 GCF_014696755.1 Anabaena sp. FACHB-1391
TTTTAATGATATGTATTCTCATTAAGCTTATTTCTCTTTAATTGATCGTTAGTTATTATGTACTACTATCTCTGCTTTTTTGATCTGTGACAGTTCAGGGTGCGGAATGTGGGTTGAATTTGTTGTCAAAATCACAGATTATAAAAATGAAATTGTTTATTACTGCAATTGCCAACTACAAAACAACCATCAAGTAGTGGGTTTTGTCTTAACTTGAGTTCTTTCTTGGAAGCCTAAATATGAATACAAGCAGGATAGAATTAGCTAAAGAGACTTTAAAAACGCATAAAGAGAATATGCGAAAAACACTAGAACATCGCTTACAAGCAGCTAAAAACCAGAAAAATGAAAACCTATTGCGTCAGTTAGAAGCAGAAATGCGGGAGCATAGTGAACATTCTCAATCTTCTACTGTCAAAGGTGATTTTTTTGGTTTTATACGTAACACAATGACTACTAACCATGCAAAAATGGAAAGATAGTAAATTAGCTATCGTTCCTGCTGCATTATATAAATTAGGTCAACGCTGACATGAGTTGTAATGGGTAATTACTAATTACCCATTACCCATTACCCATTACCCAGCGATCAAAATTTCATCATCTACAGAAAAATCAACTTCTAATTTATCTTGTCCACTGATTAAATAATCATTTTCCCAAGAATCTTTTAAACCAGAAATTAAATCATATTTAGGTTGCCAATTTAATTCTATTTGTGCTTTATTTATTGATGCGAAGAAGTGCTGTACCCGCATAGGAAAGGATTTGCGTTTACCGAAATCAAACTTTTTAGGATCATAATGGACGATTTTAACATCATCGGCAGATTTACCAGCAGCCACAGCACAAGCACGAGCTAAACCGTCAAAGGTGACAAAGCGATCGCCTGAAATATTATAAATCTGCCCAATTGCTTTTTCGTTGCCAATTACTTGTATCATCGCTTGTGCTAAGTCTAATACATGGCCTAGCTGAGTCAAGTGCATACCATTACCAGGGATAGGAATGGGACGATTACGAGCAATTCTATCAAAAAACCAACTTTCCAAAGGATTATAATTTTGGGGACCGTAGATATAAGTAGGACGAATGGAAGTAAAGGGGATTCCTAATTGTTTGAGGTAAGCTTCCGTTTCATGTTTACCCTTGTGACGACTTTTAGGATCTACTGTATCACCTTCCAAATGGGGCATTTGGTCAGATTTGAGGTACACCCCTGCTGAACTCATGTAAACAAAGTGTTTTACCCGTCCTTGATAGATTTCTGCCAGGGGTTGGGTATCCGCGAGTTCTCTGCCATTATTGTCAAAAACGACATCAAAGGTTTCTTGTGCTAACTTTTCTTGAAGTTGATTTGGGTCCGTGCGGTCGCCTATAATTTGTCCTACTCCTGAAGGTGTGGGATGATTACCACGATTAAACAAAACCACCTCATGTCCGGCCTTTAGCAGTAATTGAGTCAAATACACACCAATGAACCGAGTTCCACCAATAACCAAAATTCGCATAACTTCCTAACTCCTAAATAACCAAAAGTGGTCTGCGTCACCCTGATCTTTGCTTATCTTTGAGGTTATCAGGTTGTAGTATCATTCTGGAACATCTTTTGCTAGAATTGTACCTCTCATGTAATCTGGAGATTTTCCCACTGCTGAAGAAATAAGACTTATAATATTCTTTTTGGTAACATCGTGAGTAAGTCCCAGGAAAAATCAGTAGTGTGGAATATCACCTGATAAAATTAGACTAATTACTTCCTACCCATTCAATTTAGCTGTGTTTTTAGAATATGCTTTGGTTCATGAGTGGTTAACCCCTCAAGCTACGGGTGGTTCAGAATTGGTAGTCCGGGAAATATTAAAGCATATTCATGCTGATTTGTATGCCCTGATTGATTTTGAATCCAATAATCCTGAAAGTTATTTGTACAAACGTCAAATTGGCACAACGTTTTTACAAAAATTTCCCCAAGCGCGTCAAGGTGTGCAAAAATACTTACCTTTACTGCCCTTGGCCATTGAACAATTGGATTTACGAGAATATGAAGTTATATTATCTTCATCTCATGCGGTAGCTAAAGGAGTATTAACCACGCCTAATCAATTGCATATCTGTTATTGCCATACCCCTATGCGTTATGCTTGGGATTTAACATTTGATTATCTCAAGCAAAGCAAATTAGGTCAAGGAGCTATAGGCTGGATAACACGCTACATTCTACATCATTTGCGGCAATGGGACGTAATTAGTGCCAACCGGGTTGATTATTTCATTGCTAACTCCCAACACACAGCTAGAAGGATTTGGCGTTGTTATCGTCGGGAAGCAACCGTTATCTATCCACCAGTGAATATTGACGAATGTTTATTTTCTCCAGAAAAAGAAGATTTTTACTTAATAGTCTCTCGATTAGTGAGTTATAAACAAGTTTCCTTGATTATTCAGGCTTTTAATTGCCTAAGAAAACCCTTGGTAGTTATTGGTACAGGTCCAGAAATGGACAAGCTGCGAGAAATAGCCCAACCACATATCCAAATTTTAGGATGGCAACCTGATCATATCGTCAAAAAATACATGGCACGTGCCAAGGCTTTTGTCTATGCAGCTTGCGAGGACTTTGGTATAGCCCTAGTTGAAGCCCAGGCTTGTGGAACTCCCGTAATTGCTTATGGCACCGGTGGTGCGCTAGAAACAGTTAGAGATATTCGCACTCATCCTGACACAGGAACTGGTATATTGTTCAAAATGCAAACAGTAGGAGCTTTAGTAGATGCCGTAGCCGAATTTGTAGATCATCAACATTTGTATAATTATGAGTATATACAAAAACACGCTAATCAATTTTCTCGCCAGGTTTTTGCAGAACGTTATCTGGGTTTTGTTAATGAATGTCGTGAAAAAAGATTTTACCAAAAGTAAACACTAGCCTTTTTGTATTTGTTTTCTAGGAAGATAGCAAATTTTTCCCAAAAATCACTACCTTTTAGCCTTAAGATCGGGACTATGTGTGGTGTGGATTATAAAGGAGTATGATGACTGCCCAGAGTTCACTCCTCTCCGGCAAACGATACCCACGAAAAGATAACAGTACATCTATGGCTGTTTTATCAAAACGTGGTCAAAAAGTTAAACAGCTAAAGGTGAAATCCAGAGGTTTATCTTTTCAGGGTTTATACGGAGAGTTTTTAAAGCGACTGTTTGATATAGTTTTTTCACTATCAGTGTTGATTTTGTTTTCTCCCATCTACATAATATTGTCCTTGTTGATAGCCCTAAGCTCAAAAGGTCCAGTTTTTTATGTTCAACAACGAGTAGGCAAAAATTACCGAAGCTTTAATTGTATTAAATTTCGCACTATGGTTAATAATGCTGACGAAATGCTCGTCGAAATGATGGCCATATCACCCGAGCTGCGAGAGGAATTTGAAAGCAATTTTAAGCTGAAAACAGACCCGAGAATCACTAAAATTGGTCACTTTTTGCGAATTACCAGCTTAGATGAGTTTCCCCAATTTTGGAATGTTCTCAAAGGGGACATGAGCGTAGTTGGTCCACGTCCTTTAGTAGAGGAAGAATTACCGAAATATGGTGATTATATCGGTCATGTTTTAACAATTCGTCCCGGAATTACGGGTTTGTGGCAAGTATCTGGACGTAATGATATTCCTTATCCTCGACGGGTACAAATAGACCTCCACTATGTCAATTTTAGGAGCTTTTGGCTAGATTTGTGGATTATCCTGAAAACAGTTAATGTTGTGATTATGCCCAAAAATAAAGGGGCTTACTAAGTAATTACGCGTATTTGCTGTGGTGGGGCATGATATTGCCCCAAAAAACTATTTTTGATGATGAAATTATAAGTTTTATTTGTCCGCTACAATAGACAAGACTAAACAAATTTTAGTTACTGATCGCAGTTAATACATACAATCCAAGGATATTGACTAATGATTTGGCAAATATAGCTAGAGTATGCAAGGACTACACTACTTACGGTTTTTCAAATATCATTTCTGAATTAATTACTTGTCAAAGTGTTCTTGATCAAGTATATTTATTCGAGGTTAGCTTTTGATAGCAGCTTACTTGTAAGTTTACTATTGAATGGGTTTTCTACTTAAATACTAGTTGGAATCAGATTTTTTGTCGTGATTCAACTAGAAACTATGAGGCATTATCATGACACAACCAAAACGGGCTTTAATTACTGGTATAACTGGACAAGATGGTTCTTATTTAACTGAGCTTTTGTTAGAAAAGGGTTATGAAGTCCACGGGATTATTCGCCGTACTTCTACTTTTAACACAGACCGCATTGATCATATGTACGAAGATCCCCATACCCAAGGGGTACGGTTATTTCTACATTATGGCGACTTGACAGACGGGACAACACTACGACGGATTTTAGAAGAAGTCAAACCTGTAGAAATTTATAATTTAGGCGCCCAATCTCACGTGAGAGTTAGTTTTGATTCGCCTGAATATACAGTGGACTCTGTAGGCATGGGTACATTACGCTTATTAGAAGCTATCCGTGATTACCAAAAACGTACCGGGATTGAATTACGTTTCTATCAAGCCGGTTCTTCCGAGATGTATGGTTTAGTGCAAGCAGTCCCCCAAAGTGAAACTACACCTTTTTATCCCCGCAGTCCCTACGCTTGTGCTAAAGTGTACGCCCATTGGCAAACAGTGAATTATCGTGAATCTTATAATTTGTTTGCTTGCAATGGCATTCTTTTTAATCATGAATCTCCCAGAAGAGGTGAAACATTTGTTACCCGTAAAATAACTAGAGCCGTAGCCCGCATTGTCGCCGGTAAACAAAAAAATATCTTTATGGGTAATTTGGACTCCAAGCGAGATTGGGGATATGCAAAAGATTATGTAAAAGCTATGTGGTTAATGTTGCAACAAGAGCAACCTGATGATTATGTGGTGGCTACGGGAGAAACCCATTCAGTGCGGGAATTTCTAGAGTTAGCGTTTGGTTATGTTAACCTAGATTGGCAGAATTACGTAGAGTTTGATCAACGTTATTTACGCCCAGCCGAAGTAGATTTATTAATTGGTGATCCGACTAAAGCACAGCAAAAATTAGGCTGGCAACCATCGGTAACATTTCCAGAACTTGTATCTCTCATGGTAGAAGCTGATTTACAAGCTGTGGGTTGTACTTCTCCCAATGGTAATGGCTTAAAATACCCTGAAGATATTGCTACTACCCGTCAAGCATTAGGATCTCTGCACTTTTAATTCGTATCAAGGATAATAAGATGACTACCTTAGAATTAGAAAATAAACGGATTCTTGTCACCGGTGGGGCGGGTTTTCTCGGTCGTCAAGTCATAGATCAACTTTGTGAAAATGGCGCCGATCGTGATAAAATTACCGTGACGCGATCGCACGATTGTGATCTGCGGGTTTGGGAAAATTGCCAACGAGCAGTAGACCAACAGGATATTATCATCCACTTAGCCGCCCATGTGGGAGGTATTGGTTTAAATCGAGAAAAACCCGGTGAGTTATTTTATGATAACTTGATCATGGGGACGCAGTTAATCCATGCGGCTTATCAACAAGGTACAGAAAAATTTGTTTGTGTAGGAACTATCTGCGCTTATCCTAAATTTACCCCTGTACCATTTAAGGAAGATGATATCTGGAATGGTTATCCAGAAGAAACTAACGCCCCCTATGGAATTGCCAAAAAAGCGCTGTTGGTACAATTACAATCTTACCGTCAGCAGTACGGATTTAATGGTATTTACCTCTTACCAGTAAACTTGTACGGACCTGAAGACAACTTCAACCCCAATAGTTCTCATGTGATTCCGGCTTTAATTCGCAAAGTACAAGAAGCCCAAACCAGGGGAGAAAAACAACTTCCTGTTTGGGGTGACGGTTCTCCCACTCGTGAATTTTTGTATTCTACAGATGCAGCACGGGGTATAGTCATGGGAACTCAGTTTTATAATGATGCTGAACCCGTAAATTTAGGAACTGGTTACGAGATATCCATTAAAGACCTAATTACCTTAATTTGCGAATTAATGGAGTATGACGGGGAAATTGTTTGGGAAACCGACAAACCCAATGGTCAACCCCGTCGTTGTTTGGATACGGAAAGAGCAAAACAGGCTTTTGGTTTTACTGCTGAGGTAGAATTTAGAACAGGTTTAAAGAATACCATTGATTGGTGGCGGAAAAACGCCGGCTAAAGTAGTTTCTCTCGTTCCCCTCGTTCCCAGTCTCCGACTGGGAATGCCTTCTAGAGTCTCCGACTCTAGTATACAAGAGAAGCTAGAGCCTTCTTAATTCATTCCCAGAGTCTCAGACTCTAGTATACAAGAGAAGCCAGAGCCTTCTTAATTCATTCCCATACAGAGTATGGGAATGAGAGAATCTAAAATCTAAAATCTAAAATCTAAAATCCAAAATCTAAAATCTAAAATCTAAAATCCAAAATTGTATCGGCTTTGCAAACAATTAATTCACAACTAACTAAAAAGGAATTGCGACGGGTTTTACTCCAAAAACGCCAGTCTATGACATTATTGGAATGGAGAGAAAAAAGCGATCGCCTCACCACCAACATCCAAAACTCAGTTATATTTAATCAAGCAAAGACAATTCTGGCTTTTTTCAGCTTTCGTCAAGAACCTGATATTAGCTCGCTATATACCAACACTAATAAACGTTGGGGGTTTCCCCGTTGTGTTGATAAGTCTCTAGTTTGGCATTTTTGGCAACCTCATGATACCATTAAAACTGGTGCTTATGGAATCAAAGAACCTCACCATGAAGCAGCAATAATAGAGATTGAGGAAGTAGATTTAATTCTTGTTCCCTGTGTGGGTTGTGATGTCCAAGGATACCGCTTGGGTTATGGTGGGGGATATTATGACCGGTTATTAAATTCTCCCGGTTGGGACAAGAAACCAACTATGGGAGTGGTTTTTGATTTTGCTTATGTCTCTCAATTACCGGTTGATAGTTGGGATAAACCTTTAGAAAGGGTGATTACAGAAAGAAGATATTAGCCATTGACGGAAATGATCATGATAAAATCTATAAACAGTTACATTTGCTTCTATTAATAAACCGGAATTATCTGATAAAAACCGAGGACAGGTTAAGAGAAAATACACCCCTTGGGGAATGTAGCGGGGAACAGGGAACTCTTAACTGGGAACAGTTTTAACTGTCTGGATATCCTCAATTTTCCAAATCCGACAAAGAAAAATGCACCTATTTTGAGACACCATTAGCCAAATCTATCTCCAGGGTCGAATGATAATTATCTATCAAAATGATAATTTGATACAGACTTCCTACTTAAAATAAGAGAATTTTCTCTTATTTTTTTCAAAATGAGAATTACTGGCAGTTATTAGATGAGGAGATTAAAATATAGTTAGCTAAAGTTGGTTTTTCTCTAGAGGAATAGAAATGATACAGGATAGTGATCGGAAAATTGTTTCAGAGTTTCGCTCTCGACTGGAAGCGATAATTCCCATTTTGGATTTACGGGTATTTGGTTCAAGAGCGCGAGGTGATGCTACAGAAGAATCAGATTTAGATGTGTTTATTAAAATTACTGAATTAGATAGATCACGTCGAGAAAAAATTAGTGATTTGGCATGGGAAATAGGTTTTAAATATGATCTAGTTATTTCCACTTTTGTAGTTACAGAAGCACAGGTAGAAAGGGGAGCTATGGGAGCTAGTCCCTTACTGTCTAAGGTGTTACAAGAGGGTATTGCTATATGATAAATCAGCAACTAAAGTTATTAATTGAGTACCGTTTATCTGAAAGTGAAGAAACTTTAAGAGAAGCAAAGATTTTACTCAATCAATCAGCTTTTCGTGGTACCATCAATCGCTCTTATTATGCAATGTTTTATGCGGCACTGGGTCTTTTAGCAACTAAAGGTTTAGGCAGTTCTAAACATAGTGGAATAGTTAGTTTTTTTGATCGTGAGTTTGTGAAGACGGGAATTTTTTCTAAGGATTTATCACGGAGTTTTCATCGGGCATTTGATGAACGACAAGCAAGTGATTATGGAGAAATGTTAGAAGCAGATATGGGGTCAGCAATGGCTCTATTTGAGAGAGCGCAGAATTTTGTGGATGAAATTACACAGTATTTAAAGTCTTGGATGGAGGTTAACTAACCTTCTGGTAAGCAGATTTTCTAGTCTACTAGCGATTGCCTCATTTTCTAGTTGGGGGCGATGTTTAAACAGAAGTAAATATACTCTTGAATATCATTCTGATTTTATACATTAAAATAACGAATTGTCTGATTATCAAAATATGCTTGCTTAGAATACCCTGATGTGATATTATCGCTACAAAATGGCCAAGCTGGTGAACTGCAAAGCTGAATTTTTGATGACAATCACCAGTTTCCAGCCCAGACAATTAAAGTGATCGACTTAGTAATTTTAAGTTAAGATTAATACTCCGCGCTGATTCCTACAACTGCTATGCTAAATCCCAATCTGGATGAAATCCAGTTGACAAAAGACGACTACGAACGCTATTCCCGCCACTTAATTTTACCAGAGGTGGGTCTGGAAGGGCAAAAACGCCTCAAAGCTGCCAGTGTATTATGTATCGGTACTGGTGGACTGGGTTCACCACTACTGTTATATCTTGCAGCAGCGGGTATTGGTAGAATTGGTATTGTTGATTTTGATGTGGTTGATACCTCTAACCTCCAACGTCAAGTTATTCACGGGACCTCTTGGGTCGGTAAACCCAAAATCGAATCAGCAAAAAACCGCATTCATGAAATTAACCCCCATTGTCAGGTTGATTTATATGAAACTCGTCTCAGTTCAGAAAATGCCCTCGATATTATTCGCCCTTACGATATCGTTGTAGATGGAACTGATAATTTCCCAACTCGCTATTTAGTCAATGACGCTTGTGTTTTATTAGATAAACCTAACGTTTACGGTTCTATTTTCCGTTTTGAAGGACAAGCAACCGTCTTTAACTATGAAGGTGGTCCCAACTATCGTGACTTATACCCCGAACCACCACCACCAGGAATGGTTCCTTCTTGTGCTGAGGGTGGTGTGCTGGGAATTTTACCAGGAATGATTGGCATTATCCAAGCCACGGAAACAGTGAAAATTATTCTGGGTAATGGTACTACCCTGAGTGGTAGACTGGTGCTTTACAACGCTTTGGATATGAAATTCCGGGAGTTGAAATTGCGTCCTAATCCTATCCGTCCAGTTATTAACAAGCTGATAGATTACGAACAATTTTGTGGTATTCCCCAAGCCAAAGCTGAAGAAGCGAAGCAGCAAATGGAAATTCAAGAAATGACGGTTAAGGAATTAAAGGCGTTATTAGATAGTGGTGCTAAGGACTTTGTACTACTAGATGTGCGTAATCCTAATGAGTATGAAATTGCTAAAATTCCCGGTTCTGTGTTAGTGCCTTTACCAGAAATTGAAAATGGTAATGGTGTGGCTAAGGTACGGGAGTTACTCAACGGACACCGCTTAATTGCTCATTGTAAAATGGGTGGTCGTTCGGCGAAAGCCTTGGCTATTCTCAAAGAAGCAGGAATGACTGGTACAAATGTCAAAGGTGGAATTAATGCTTGGAGTCAAGAAGTAGATACTTCTGTTCCTCAGTATTGATACTTCCGTGGGGGATTGTTGATATTTAGATATATTACCATAACCATCCTAAATTCGATGTGAATAATCAGATACCCGATTTTGAGAATTCGGGTATCTTACTCTTTTTTTGTCTCCAGATTACCATTCAAAAATTCTATGTCTCAGAATATTCATCTTTGTGTCTCTACGTGAGACAGATTGATACTTTAATGCACAAACTCCGTATATTTAATTAATACAAAAAAATCTTTAAAAAATACCAAAATTGTACATTACTTATCATCTTTAAAAAAGAGTAAAATGTCTTTGCATAAACTTGATGGAAAATTTAGTTAAAGCAGTTTCCAGGTGAGAACATAGACTGTATCCATTATCCGAGTCGTAGCATCATCAAATTCAGACACCACATATACTTTCAACCCCGTTGCTACAAGTGACAGGAAATTGAGAGTAGACTCCCTTGCAAAAACACCAGTTAACTAGCATCTATCGCCACAGCCAATTGCCAAAACAATAATATACTGCATTATGGATACGCTTTCCACGACCAATTCCAAGATTTTGATTGTAGATGACGATTCCAGTGTCCGCAACCTCATCCAGCGTTTTTTGAGTCGCAACTATCAAATAGAATCAGCAGCGGATGGTAAAGCTGCCCTTGTCTTATTTGAGCAATTAAATCCTGCTTTAGTGATTTTAGACTGGAATTTGCCAGATGCAAATGGCTATAAACTTTGTCAAGAAATGCAAAGCCGTACTAATGTTTTAGTCATGATGCTCACCAGTCGCAATGATGAAGCTGATAAAATTAAAGTTCTGGCCGCTGGTGCAGATGATTTTTTGACCAAACCATTTAGTCTAGCAGAGGTAGAAGTCAGGGTAGAAGCCCTATTAAGACGAGTCCGCTATATCCAGCCAAGTCCGTCACAACGTCTGACTTTTAACCAGTTAGCTATTAACTCGGAAGCGCGAGAGGTAACACTTAATAACAAACCTTTGGCTTTAACTGCTTTAGAGTTTAACATCTTACATTTTCTGGCTACCCATCCAGGACAAGCATGGAGTCGTAGCCAACTGATCCAAAAGATTTGGGGTTGTGATTATGTGGGAGATGGCCGCGTTGTGGATGTGCATATTGGTCAACTACGCAAGAAAATGGAAGCTGATTCTAGTATGCCGGAGTTTATTAAAACAGTGCGGGGTTATGGTTATAAATTTGACCCACCTGAAAATAGAAAGGCTTAAACTCTGGAAAATATAATTGTAATTGTTGGTAATTGTTGCGATCGCTTAACAACTTGCTTAAATATTGCCGAGGCTTGATTGAGATGCTTGATATCATTTATGCGTAGACATTGAAGCTAAAGCCAGGGATTTGTGTCTACTCAAGCCTCAGATCAAAGCTTTATTTTTTCCCTAGCTATAGCTATTTCTTCCCAATCACTATCTAATAATAAAATGCTCAAAAGTGACTTTAATAAATCCCGATTAGATATAAATTTTTCAACATTATATAATTTATCTTGTTTTAAAATTTCTTCCAGTGCTGATAAAGCTACAGGTTGGGGTAATTGTAGTCTTTGAATCAAGCATTTTTGTGCTACTTCTAAGGCTGTTTTTTCCCCTATACCCAAATTCCATTCTTTTAGGAGTAACCGCAGTTCCCGGTTGAGTGATACGCGCAACTGTGTCATTCTTCCAAACATTCCCGGATTTTGCAATAAAGCGGGAATTGCTAAACCCCAATCTAATCCTGCTGTCACGTCGCAGTCGGTTTCATCTTCAATTTGAATTGCTTCTTGAAGGGATGTTGGGTTAAAAAGTAAATTAATAGCTGCTGCTACATTTTGGTTATTATTCATAATTACTCCCTGCATCATTATTGAATTTGTACCTGCACTAATACACTTTGTCTGAATTTTCCTACAAGTTAAGTTTATCGCTGAACGAGGCGATCGCACCAAAATCGGTTTAAAAGTATAATTAATGCAGCAATTTGCAAAAGTTTTATCAGTATCGAATTACCCAGAATGCTTTAAAAATACTCAATAACCTTTAATAAATTATGATTCATCAAAAACTACCTACTAATTGGCAAAAACGGGAAAAATTACGTGATAAAGGTCAATTCTGGACACCAGAATGGGTAACAAAAGCAATGGTTTCCTATATAGCAAAAGACACAAATTTAGTGTTTGATCCTGCTGCTGGCAAAGGAGCTTTTTTCAATGCTTTATTACAAATAAATCCCTCTATTAATTATTATGGTATTGATATAGATGAATATGTTTTATTAGATGAAATTTATCAAAAAAATAATTGTTTTGTAGAAATACGTGATTTTATCAAAAATCCTCCACAGCAAAAGTTTAACGCAATTATAGCTAATCCACCTTACATCAGACATCACCGAATTGATGAAAAGATGAAACAATTTCTCAAAGAGCTTTTTATAAAAATTACAGGTTTTGCCATTGATGGTAGAGCAGGTTATCATATTTACTTTTTTGTCCAGGCATTAAATTTACTTGATAAAAATGGTAGATTAGCTTTGATCATGCCGGCCGATACTTGTGAAGGAATTTTTGCTCAAAAACTTTGGCAATGGATTACTAAAAATTATTGTCTTGAATGTGTTGTGACATTTGATGAAAATGCCACACCTTTCCCAAAGGTTGATACCAATGCGATTATTTTTTTGATCAAGAAATCTGAACCTGTGCCGACGATTAAATGGATCAAGGCAAATCAAGCTAATGAGGAACTTTTTCATTTTGTTAAATCAGACTTTCAAGAAATTAATTATACAACTCTGGAAATTAATAATCGAGATTTAAAAGAAGCATTAACAACCGGTTTATCAAGACCTGAGCATAATAATTCTAATTGTAAATATCACCTTAATGACTTTGCAAAAGTGATCCGTGGTATTGCCACAGGAGCGAATGATTTCTTTTTTTTAACAACACAGCAAGTAGAAGAACTGGCAATTCCTCAAGAATTTCTTAAACTCGCAATTGGAAGAACAAAAGATGTAACCGGGGATAAATTAACTATTGAAGATATCAAAAAATTACAAGAAAATAATCGGCCAACAATTTTACTTTCAATAAACAGTAATGAGAATATCCCCGAATCAGTTGCTAACTATCTCCAAGAAGGTGAAAAATTAGGTCTTCCTAACCGTCCGCTGATTAAACAACGTAAATTGTGGTATAAAACAGAATATAGACAAGTGCCACCGATATTATTTGCTTATCTTGGTAGACGCAATTCGAGGTTTATTAAAAATGAGGCTGGTGTTGTACCATTAACAAGTTTTTTGTGCATTTATCCTATTTATGACGATGAAATATATATCGTTAATCTTTGGCAAGCATTAAATGATCCTGAGACAATTCAAAATCTTAGACTGGTAGGTAAAAGTTATGGTTCTGGAGCTATCAAAGTTGAGCCTCGTAATCTTGATAAAGTTCCCATTCCAGAACATATAGTAGATAAATATAATTTAAAACGGCAAAAATATAAAACTAAAACTCAGCAACTTGAACTTTTTTAGTAAACAGTAAATAATGTATAATTAAAGAAATTAAATTTTGTATGAATTGAAGTTATATAGGGTGCTTTAGACTGGATAAGTAAGTTAGTGTGAAAAAACCAAAATTCTCAAATTCAACATGGAAGAACTACTAGAAATTAGACAACTCCTAAAACAAGGAAAAATCAATGAAGCTTTACTGTTAGTGGATGAATTAGAAGAAATGAGTCTAAGTGATAAAATCAATAAAATTGATAGTTATGGCGTAATTCTACTGATTCATTTAATCAAACAAAAAGCTGAAAAACGTTCTACCCGCTCTTGGGAACTTTCTATAGAAAATGCAGTGCGAGAAATCAATAAAATTAACAAGCGCCGCAAATCTGGAGGTTCTTACTTAAATCAAACAGAATTAATGGAAATTCTCCAACAAGGATATCAAGTAGCACTAAAAAGAGCGGCGCTAGAAGCTTTTGAAGGACGTTATGAAACGGAAGAATTAGCAACTATGGTTAATGAACAAGAAATTTTATCTCTGTCGCTGGCATTGATTCAAAAGTAGAGACGCGACCCGGATAGGATTCTCGTCTCTACACCTTTTAGGCTAGTACCTCTAGGCTACTACCTCCCCTTTCACTTCTTGCTGTAATGCAGAATACAGTCTATTCAGTGCATTTACGTAAGCTTGAGCCGAAGCCACAATAATATCTGTATTAGCCGCATGACCTGAAAATACACGGGACTCATGGCGTAAGCGAATTGTTACTTCTCCTAAAGCATCAATTCCTCCGGTAACGGATTGTACAGAAAACTCAATCAATTCATTTGGGACATTCACCACCCGATTGATAGCTTTATATACCGCATCTACCGGACCTGTACCAATGGCAGCGTCGGTTAATTCTTCACCGTCGGGAGTGCGGAGTGTCACGGTAGCGGTAGGTTGAGCCTTACTACCACAGGAAACCTGTACCAATTCTACTTTAAATAAATCTGGGGCTTGTTGGATTTCGTCATTAACAATAGCTTCCAAATCCCAATCAGAGATTTCTTTCTTTTTGTCCGCTACTTCTTTAAATCTCACAAAGGCTTTATTCAGGTCATTTTCTGATAGTTCAAAGCCCAATTCTTTCAAGCGAGTCCGAAAAGCATTTCTCCCAGAATGTTTACCCAATACTATTTGATTATCAGATAAACCAATTAATTGGGCATCCATAATCTCATAAGTGAGTTTATTTTTCAATACCCCATCTTGATGAATTCCAGATTCATGGGCAAAAGCATTTGCACCCACAATGGCTTTATTTGGTTGTACCAACATTCCCGTTAAATTGGAAACCAAACGCGAGGTTTTATAGATTTGTTTGGTGTCAATATTGGTGAGCGGTGCTTCTGAATTTTCAGCCCGTCCCAAAAAGGGATTAAAATATTGTCTACGCACGTGCAAAGCCATTACCAACTCTTCTAAAGCCGCATTTCCGGCTCTTTCCCCAATGCCATTAATGGTACATTCTAATTGTCGAGCGCCGTTTTTCACCGCTTCTAAAAAGTTAGCAACTGCTAAACCTAAATCATTATGGCCGTGAACAGAAATAATGGCTTTGTCAATGTTGGGGACATTTTCGGTAATGCCTTTAATGATTGCCCCAAATTCGCTGGGAGTGGTATAACCTACCGTATCAGGAATATTAACAGTTGTGGCCCCGGCCGCGATCGCTCTTTCCAAGACTTGATACAAAAATTCTGGATCAGATCGTCCCGCATCTTCTGGAGAAAATTCTACATCATCGGTGAAGCTTTTGGCATAGGCTACCATTTCTTCCGCGATCGCAATTACTTCCGGTCTCGTCTTTTTTAACTTATATTGCAAGTGAATATCAGAAGTAGCGATAAAAGTATGAATTCTCCCTTTAGCTGCCGGTTTTATAGCTGCTGCTGCGGCTTTAATATCATCCTGTTTAGCTCTGGCCAAACTACAAATTACCGGACCATCTTCCGTTCCTACGGTTTGAGCAATTTTGCTAACCGCTTCAAAATCTCCAGGACTAGCAAAAGCAAATCCTGCCTCAATAATATCTACTCCTAAACGTGCTAATTGTTTAGCAATAACTAGCTTTTCATCTATATTGAGAGTTGCTCCTGGACACTGTTCCCCGTCGCGCAATGTGGTGTCAAAGATGATAATTCTATCGGCTTGTCTGCTCATTAGCTTAACCTCTTTTAATTTTGATCATGGGCTGAATCAAAAAAAATAATGGAATTAGAATCAATATTTTGATTTGTTATTTGTTAATTCTACGGAATTTATGATCATTTATTGACTGCTAATTCCTATATTCTTTCTTGATAAAATAGCTTGAACTATGAACTTTAGTTTTTAATTTTGAGATTTGTAAATAAATACTAAGGTAATTAACCGTCAGTTTTTTCTATTCTGTCTCTAATATCATTCAAGTCTATATATCTATCAGTAGCATTACGTAGCTCTCTAGCAATCATCCCTTCCGTTGATACTACTGTAATATGTGTATTCTTGGAGCGTAATAACTCGATAGCCCTTTCAAAATCACCATCTCCGCTGAATAATACAACTCTGTCATATTGATCTACCGTATTAAACATATCAACGACAATTTCAATATCTAAATTGGCTTTTTGGGAGTAACGACCGGAAGCATCATCATAATACTCCTTGAGGATTTTCGTGCGGACTGTATAACCTAAACTGATGAGTGCATCTCGAAAACCGCGTTGATCCTGGGGGTCTTTTAATCCAGTATACCAGAAAGCATTGATCAATGTTGTGTCAGACTGTTCATACTTGAAATATTCTAAAACACGCCGGGGGTCAAAAAACCAACCATTTTTCTGTTGAGCATAGAACATATTGTTTCCGTCTACAAAAATAGACAGACGATTCATTGGAGAACCCATAAAAATTTACACCTAATAATAGATAAGAATGTTAGAGGTAAGAATAGATTATAGCAATTATCAAGTCGTAATTTTGCTAAGATATCTAATGCACATAATTATATATAGCTATGATCTTACCACTTTAGAAGCCAAAACTTGGCTAAAATATCCCAGATCAGATCCCAATTATTTAACTTGTTCCACCTCCGGTACTGATTAAAATTTTCTCAAAAGCAGAAGATGTTTGAGAAGTCACAAAGTATACTACCCCTCTTGTAAATCTCTTTCCCGCAGGAGGAGAGACTGTGACTCTTACTCCCCCAGTAACAAAAGTTTTTCCAAAAGTTTTTCCTTTTGTCTCTTCTCGTAGCAGGTAGGGAAGGGATGGGGGTTGGTTTACTGAGGCTTTAATATTACCAAAAATACTTTTAAAACATCCTCTGATCAAAATTTACCAATAAAATTGACCTAGTAACAGCATTCCGAACTAGATAATATTCAATTTTACTACTAAAGGGGTATGATAACTAATTTGGGGTAGAGAATAGACCGATATTCATCAATATATTTTTTCATCAATTGTAGGCATGATTTGAGAGTATTATCAATACTTCACTTTGCTTTGGAAGTTTGATCAAATATCAACTTACAAATTATATATGTGTAAAGTTACCTTAGCACCACTTTATAAAAATTTCGCTCCACATCAAGGAATATTTACATAACTAACCCAGTATCAGGATATTTTCCCCTCCTCCTCAGTATCCATTGGTACGGTAAATTGTCCATTGGGGGTATATCCGTTATCAGTGTAACCTGTTATTTTTACACAAGTAACTAGCTTTTGCCAAGTAATTAGCGACATTTTTGCCGAAAGATACAAACAAATGTCCAAATTTTTGCCAAGATAGAAATATTATTTTATAGAAAATAACTTGGCAAAAATCAGCATGAGTGAAAAAACCATAGAAAATTACGGGAAAAGTTTTCTCGTTCTAATTTTGCCGATATCATTTGTGATTGTTTTACTGGTCAATACCTGGAAAGTTTTACTCGTAATCTTATTGCTGTTAATGGTTTTGACTATTTGGCAGCAATATACATGGGAAAAGTGGTGTAATCAAGTTAACCCAATTTTCTACGAGTTAATTCAGGAAAACCAGGGAAAAATTACACCCATGGATTTGGCAATTAAGGCTAATTTTTCTGGAGAGACGGGAAAACGTTATTTAGATGCTAAGGCCAAGGAATTTGGCGCTAGTGTACTCGAATCGGAAAATGAGGGACAATCCTACTATTTTATCACTGCCAGTATTCTCGGCGATATTCTTGATAGTAGTGAATATTCGGAAGATATTCCCAGACAACCAGTTACTAAAGTTGCCCGTTCGTTTTTAGCTCCACCGACTTCAATACCCCAGGAAGAGAAATCTGAATTTGAATCTTTACCCGAACCAACCCCGGAGGAAATCAAAAAACCCTTAGAAAAACAGTTAGTTTTTGGTTCACTGATTCAATCTGAATTAGCTAAAAGGCTCAATGTCTATTCCAGTACAGTTTACAAGCGACGCAACGACCCAGATTTCCCTGAGTGGAGTCGTAGCCGTGATCCTGATGGTATTGCTTGGTCCTATTCTCGTAAATCTAAGGATTTTTTCCCCATAAAAGAATAGGGTTCTGGAGTTAGGGGTCGGGAGGAGTAAACTACCATACAATCCAAAATCCAAAATCCAAAATCCAAAATCCAAAATCCAAAATCCAATCAGCTATTACCGACCCCTATCGCTTGACTGATAGATGTCAAGCCCTTTTCTTCCAGTTTAGTTAATAACCCAGCGAGGATACGACGTACCATCATTGGACCCTCATAAA
The DNA here is from genome assembly GCF_014696755.1 of Anabaena sp. FACHB-1391. Taxonomy (NCBI): domain Bacteria; kingdom Bacillati; phylum Cyanobacteriota; class Cyanophyceae; order Nostocales; family Nostocaceae; genus Anabaena; species Anabaena sp. FACHB-1391. The sequence goes on from NZ_JACJQS010000005.1 coordinate 17,983, forward strand.
TCCAGCCTGTATAAGTTTGAATCAGACAAGCTCCCGCTGTGATTTTTTCCCAAGCATCCTCAGCGCTAAATATACCACCTACACCAATGATTGGCATCTGTCCTTGGGTTTGTTCGTAAATAAAACGAATTACCTCTGTAGAACGATCTCTCACTGGTTTTCCGCTAATTCCTCCCCCCTCCTCTTGGGGGGATTTACCTGTTTTTTCAATGATTTGGGTTTTCAGTCCTTCCCGACTAATAGTGGTGTTGGTGGCGATTAAACCAGCAATTTGGTAAGTTTTAGCTAGACTAATAATATCAGCTATGGCCTCCCATTCTAAATCGGGGGCTATCTTCACAAAGATGGGTTTATTTGCCCTATTTTCTCGTTGCAATACATCTATGATTTGACTGAGCATAGCAGCATCCTGGAGCGATCGCAATCCCGGAGTATTAGGAGAAGAAACATTAACTACAAAATAATCACCCAAATCCTTGAGTAATCGAAAACTCTCTAGATAATCCTGGGCTGCTAATTCCAAAGCTGTGATCTTGGATTTACCTAAATTTATACCTATAGGTATAGGTATTGGATAATTCAAGTTTTCTTTCCCCTCCTGGAGTCTTGCGGCCATAGCAACAGCACCGGCATTATTAAAACCCATCCGGTTAAGTGCTGCTTGATCCAAAGGTAAACGAAATAACCGAGGGGGGGGATTTCCCGGTTGGGGGTGATAAGTAACAGTACCCAATTCAGCAAAACCAAACCCAAAATTATGCCACAAACTAGCGCCAACACCGTCTTTGTCAAATCCAGCAGCCAAACCCAAAGGATTAGGAAATTTCATTCCCAGTATAGTTTGTTCTAGTCGTGGGTTCTGGAGCGATAAAGATTGGTAAAGGAGATGATTTAAACAATTATTAGCCGGATAATAGCTGGTTTTTGCCAGCCAATTGAGACTACTAATAGTTTGTTTGTGTAACCACTCTGGGTCTGTTTTCACCAGAGTAAATAAAAAATGACCAACTAATGCTTTATAAATATCCAATTTAGGTTAGGAGTCAGTTAAATTAGGGAATTACAGAAAATAATATACTACTTGTAGGGTGCGTTAGGCAAAGCCGTAACGCACATTAAAACATTAAATGTTCACCTGATGTCTATTAACTAAACTGTGACAAAATTAGCTAATGCCAAAGTCCCCGTTAAGCCCGTCACCTCAATAATAGCATCAGTAGCAGCACTAAATCCTGCCGTTCCATCATTAATAGCGACAAAACTACGGATATTAGCACCAGTACCAAAGGTAAATTGAGCAGCGGAGTTAGCTACAAAAGCAGTATTGGTTAACTTAGCTGCAATTCCGGTTGTATTCAGTGTTGCCACAGATCCCACATTAGAAAATACACTCCGGGCAGTGGAAACAAGGAATAAATCATTATTAGCAGTAGTATTGAAGTCTGTAATCACATCAAAACTACTGAAGACAGAATCGGCTAAATTACGGTAATCAAAACGGTCTATTCCCAATCCTCCGGTTAGAGTATCTTTTCCTGTACCGCCAGTTATGGTGTTATTACCAGTATTACCAGTAATGACGTTATTACCTGCATTACCAGTACCATTAATTGCGTTTGTTCCCGTTAAAGTCAGGTTTTCGATGTTTGTCAACGTGGCAATACTCCAGGTGATACTAGATTGAATTGTATCTGTACCTGCGTTGGCATCTTCTAGAATGGAATCACTGTCTACGATGTAAGTATCATTACCTGCACCACCAATCAAGGTATCTGCACCTAATCCACCATCTAATGTATCGTTACCTGCACCACCATCTAAGATGTTATTACCAGTATTACCAGTAATGACGTTATTACCTGCATTACCAGTACCATTAATTGCGGTTGTTCCCGTTAAAGTCAGGTTTTCGATGTTTGTCAACGTGGAAAACATGGAAAACGTGGCAATACTCCAGGTGATACTAGATTGAATTGTATCTGTACCTGCGTTGGCATCTTCTTGAATGGAATCACTAACATTGTCTACGATGTAAGTATCATTACCTGCACCACCATACAAATAATCACTTCCAGTCCCACCATCTAATGTATCGTTACCACCGTATCCACTAAGGGAGTTACTACCACTGTTACCAGTAATAACGTTATTCAATTCGTTGCCATACCCACTTATACCATTCGTACCAGTCAGGGTGAGGTTTTCTAAGTTAGCTCCTAATGTGTAACTACCATAAGAGCTTGTACCAGAAGAATACTGGACAGTATCAGTTCCTTCATTGGCATTTTCAGTAACAGTAACAGTATTATAAGAATAATAACTGTTATTAGCTATTACAATGTAAGTATCGTCACCAGCGCCTCCAAGTAAGGTATCAGAACCTCCTGCTCCACCATCAAGAATATTATTGCCGCTGTTGCCCCGGATAGTGTTACTGTTAATGTTGCCAGTACCGTTAATATTCCCAGTTCCGGTCAAAGTTAGGTTTTCTACACCTGCGGGTAGGGTAGTAGTAGCACTAGATTGTACAGTGTCACTAATAGTTACTATGCCTCTATCTTGCCCTGGTATCAACACAGCAACCGTGGGATTGGAAAGTGTGACGCTAAAGGTTTCATCAAATTCTGAAAAGTTATCATCCAAAATGGGGACGTTAATAGTCTTTGTGGTTTCCCCAGCGTTAAAAGTCAGTGTACCTGTAGTGGTAGTGTAGTCATTACCCGGAGAAGCAGTGTAGCCTCCTGGATAGCTTGAATAGGAGTAGCCAGTGGCATATCGGACAGTTACAGTAGTTGTACTGGCCGCAGAAAGGGTGACGGTTAAAACCGCATTTTGTGGGGAGGTTTGCCCTTCTGTTACTGTGACACTATTGATACTTAAACCAGGCTTTGTGGAAGGTTGGGTAATGTATAAGTCATTGTTTTGTATTGACAGAACACTATTGCCAACAATGGTTAAGTTAAAGTTAGGTGAGTAATAATAATAACTACCGCCTGGGTAATAATAATAACCCGTGGTAATTTGGGTGGTGGTTGTGCCATCGTAAAGAAAGATATCACGATTACCGCTATTACTAGTGCTTCCTAGCCATGCCACCTTGTTATTGGCAACAGTGAAATTGCTGTTAGGATAAAGAGAATCGTAATCAAAAGGGAAGGAATTACTTAGTGTTACCGTTGAAGTTCCATTGTAGAGTTTCAATGTGTAACTGTAACTAGGATAACTATTACTATTTGTTGTTCTATCTACCCAAACAACCCAATTACCATCAATCTTAAAGTCCTCTTGTGACGACAACTGACTGGCTAGTTGGGTTGTGGTGTTAGTAGTACCATTGTAAAGCTGAAGAGAATAATTTGTGCCATTATATTTAGAGTAGACAACCTTATCCCCAGAAACTAGTGGATTATAAACCTCAATGTTATTGGTAATTCGGGTAGTGGTTGTGCCATTGTAGAAAAACAAGTTTTCTGCCGTACCATTCCAGTTAAACCACGCTACTTTATTATCAGAAATAACAGGACTATAATCGTCGGTGGTATTGTTTGTGAGTTGAGTTGTAGTAGTTCCGTTGTTCAGATAAATTTCGTAGTCATTACCATCCCAACCAACCCAGACAGCATTACTACCTGATAGTTTTAAACCCCTCTCGTCTGTGTCGTTATTGGTAAGTTGAGTTGTGGTTGTGCCATTATTGCGGAATATTTCCATATCCGTGCCATCATTAGCATACCAGAGGACATTATTACCAGCAATCTGAGGTGCGTAGTCGTTAATTGTGTTATTGGTCAGTTTGGTTGTTGTGCCACCACTGTAACGATAAATTTCGTAGTCATTACCATCTTTTTTGGCATAAACAACTGTATTACCAGAAATGCTGATATTTAGAGCAGTTAAAGGGTTTGCATCTGAATCTGAAATTAGACTACCTAAAGGTAGAACACCGAAACCTGAATAGACACTATTGGCAATTGGTAATGTTGTTGTGCCGTTGTAGAGGTTAAGAACAGAATTTGCTCCCTTGGTAGCTACCCAAACGTAATTACTACCAGAAGATTTAACAGAATACAAACCACTTCCCAAACTAGCTAACTTAACTGTCTCATAGACGGTAATCCCTGCTTCTTCAATGGCAATATTTTGGCCATTTAGGGTAATAGTCCGATGATCATTTTCATTTTGGATACGATTTATTTCCGTAGCACTTACAGATACACCACGCACTAAAGCAGAGAAATATTCACCTTCATCTCCTCTGGTGTCTGTGAGGTTGATTTGAGCGTCTAAATAATGCCCAATTTCTTCTAAAAGAATAGCCTGAATTTCGTTTACAGTGGCAGTATTGAGAAAACTATCAGACAGATAAATCTTATTCTGACTTGCACCATAGCCTGCTCTTGCGTTCCCTAGCACTGTACCACTAACGACTTCAATATTTGGTAAAGCACTGAAATTTTTTGATTTCCACTGAGCAAGAATAGACTCTGCTTTTAAGCGATTGTCACTAGACCCGAAAGCTGTCCCTAATATTGTCCAGAAATTCTGAGAACGAGCATAGTCAAATAAGGTATCATAAACGCCAGGAATGGCTGTATTCAGAAGATTATTGATGTAATTCTGATTTTGAGTCATTTTTTTCGCCTTTTAAGTTAAAAAACAGTAAAATTGTCAGATTTTAAGACTTAAACACTGTCGAGGCTGAAATCCCTAGTTTATTGTGTCTGAGCTTGTTGAAGTGCAGACCACAAAAAAGCTTTCCCCAAATGGGCTTAGACTGAAACGACTTTATTATATAACATATAAACAGTAAACAGTTTATACAAGATCAAAAAAGCTATAACTATACTGTCAGAATCAGGATATTTATGATTCAAGGATGAAAACAGGGATTTTATCACCAATTACCAATTACCAATTACCTTGATTATTATGGGTCGTGTTCGTTCTAAATCCGATTTACCGGAAAAAGTCTGTGTAGTCTGTCAACGTCCTTTTACTTGGCGGAAAAAATGGCAAGATTGTTGGGATGAAGTAAAATATTGTTCGGAACGTTGTCGTCGTCGTCGTTCTCACGCTCAAAATGAGACTTAGGGAACATTGACCACGACTGACGCAACTGGGATAATAAAATGAAATCGTAGTTACAGTAAGTAGCTTTGATTGAGGTACACTTTGTGCGGGCAAGATGCCCGCACCACAAGAGTGTTATTATTAATATCTGTATTTTGTGAATATCGGAAACTGCTGTAAGACTTTAGTCTTATCTGCCAAACACTATGGTAAGACTGATCAGGGCTTTAGCCCTGACTACAAACAAATTATATGATATTTATAAATATTTTATTTGATTTTATTTGATTTTATTTGATTTTATTTGATTTTATCTATAATTTTTTGTGACACTTGCATCAGTCCTATTGACAATGGTTAATTGACAATTAATATTTAACATAATAACGAACAAATAAGAAGATAACATGACATTACAAGTACAACCTAAATTAATTATTCATGGTGGCGCTGGTAGTTCCCTGCAAGGTAAGGGGGGATTGATAGCGGTTCGTAATTCTCTATCTAAAATCGTTGCGGATGTTTATGCTCTTTTACTAAATGGTGCAAATGCAACCGAGGCTGTAGTTCGGGGTTGTCAAATGTTAGAAGATGAACCACGCTTTAATGCTGGTACTGGTTCTGTACTGCAATCTGATGGACAAATTCGCATGAGTGCTTCTATCATGGATGGGACTACTGGCCGTTTTAGTGGTGTAATTAATGTGTCACGGGTAAAAAACCCCATTGAAATGGCACTATTTTTACAAAATTCCGATGACCGGGTTTTGTCTGATTATGGTGCGGCCGAGTTAGCGCGGGAGTTGCAAATGCCTAGTTACAATGGTTTAACCGATTTGCGCTTGCAAGAATGGACTCTAGAACGTCAAGGTAATTTTCAAAGAACTATGGCTGGTGTGGTAGCAGAACCAGAGATGGCATTAAGTAGTAATGCGGGGAGGGGAACTATTGGTGTTGTGGCTTTAGATGGTGATGGTAAATTAGCTGCTGGTACTTCTACAGGTGGTAAAGGCTTTGAAAGAATTGGCCGCGTTAGTGATTCAGCGATGCCAGCGGGTAATTATGCAAATTTTCATGCAGGTGTTAGTTGTACAGGTATTGGTGAAGATATTATTGATGAGTGTTTAGCCGCTAAAGTTGTGGTGAGGGTAACAGATGGAATGTCCCTACAGGATGCAATGCAGAAATCATTTACAGAAGCGCGGCAAAATAACAGGGATTTTGGAGCGATCGCTCTAGATGCCACTGGCATGATATCCTATGGTAAAACCTGTGAGGTATTACTGGCTGCTTACCATAATGGAGAAAACATTGGTGATACTTTAGAATGGGATGATCAAGAATTAATTGGTCATGGGTAATGGGTAATGGGTAATGGGTAATTAGTAATGGGTAATGGGTAATGGGTAAAAAATGAGTATTCCCTTAACACAATCTGATCATGATCTTCGCACAGCATTAAAAGCAATTTGGGGATATGACGATTTTCGTCCTCCCCAAAAGGAAATTATTAACTGTTTAATATCACAAAAAGATGCTTTAATTATTATGCCCACAGGTGGGGGAAAATCTATTTGTTTTCAACTTCCCGCACTACTAAACACAGGATTAACTTTAGTCATTTCTCCTTTGGTGGCGCTCATGGAAAACCAAGTTGAGGAATTACGTCAAAAACAGCAAAAAGCAGCACTCTTACACAGTGAATTACCCGCATTACAACGACAGAAAACTTTGCAAGCTTTGGAAAACAATGAATTAAGATTATTATATTTATCTCCTGAAACCTTACTGAGTCCAATAGTTTGGCAAAAGTTGTGTAGTCTTCAACTACTTAATGGTTTAATACTAGATGAAGCCCATTGTTTAGTCCAATGGGGTGATAGTTTTCGTCCAGCTTACCGACGGTTAGGAACTGTGCGGGAAGCTTTACTAAAATCAAAACCACCAGGAACAAAAATTAGTATAGCAGCTTTTACCGCCACTGCTGATCCTTTAGCTGAAAAGATTATTTCTCAAGTTTTAAAATTAGACAAACCTGATATTTTTAAGATTAATCCCTACCGAGAAAATTTAAACCCTATTGTCCGAATTGCGTGGACTCCTAGAGGAAGAAAACAACAATTATTAAAGTTTATACAAAAACGACCAAATCAAGTTGGTTTAATTTATGTAAGAACTCGAAAAGATAGCGAATATCTCAGCCAATGGTTAATAGAAAGGGGTTATCATACTGCTAGTTATCATGCAGGATTAAGCCCCACAGAGCGCCGGAATATTGAAGCTAATTGGTTAAGTGGAAAAATCCCGTTTGTGGTCTCTACTTGTGCTTTTGGTATGGGGATAAATAAATCTGATGTGCGTTGGGTGGTGCATTTTCATCCACCATATTTATTATCTGAATATGTACAAGAAATAGGGAGAGCGGGAAGAGACGGGAAACCTGCTGATGTTTTAACCTTGGTCAGTGAACCGACAGGATTTTTAGATCCTGGGGATAAACAAAGACAAAAATTTTTTGAACAACAACTACAATTACAACAACAAAGAGCGCGAAAATTAGTCAAGAAATTACCACCCCAAGGGGAAATAAATAGTGTAATTAAAGAATTTCCCAATAGTGCGGTGGCTCTTTCTCTTCTCCATAGTAACGGACAATTGGAATGGCTTGATCCTTTTCATTATTCTATTTCTTCTCAGTCAAGAAAGCCAGCACAAACCCAATTACAAACTGGTAAACTGAGTGAATATCTCACTACTAAACAGTGTCGTTGGCGGTTTTTATTAAATGCTTTTGGCTTTGAAACACCAACTGTTAATTGGCGTTGTGGACATTGTGATAATTGTAGAAATTAATTATCATTTGTTAATGATCATTTTTAATTCTTAATTGATTGTTCTTGGCTACAATATTTATTCAACTCAACAGCTAAAGTATCTGATTGTTTACCAGCGGTTTTGGCTGCGGTTGTCAGTGCGGAATCAATTTCTCTTCTAGCTTTTTGAATTGTGATTTTACCATCTGAAGATGCTTCTGCTGTTTTAGTATCACCAAGAGCCTTAGCAGCTTTACCTATGGCTTGACTGAGATGATCAAAGACTTTGATAAAACCGCTTTCAAATTCTTTTAATTTAGGATCTTTTAAGTTTAATTTCTGAAGTTCCTGAGTGACATTTTTCAAGTCTTTAGATAACTTTAAACTAGTTGATACTTGCTGACCTTTTTTCGTATCAATCAGTGATGTACCCTGATTAACGGCTTTAATTAGTCGCTGACATTGGGAGGTTTTACTGTCACTACAACTAGTAATTAATAAAGCAATGCTCAGAGTAACAGGAGCAATAACTGGATAACGAGAAAACAACATTTAAGAACTTAAGAATTTAAGAATTTAAAAATTTAAAATTCAAGAGAGTGGGAAACGGGGACTTAAACCCCAAAATTTAGGAAAATAGGAAGCAGAGCATAGATTAGAGATATCACAGCAGTTTTTATCTATTTAAACCGCAGATTACCTTCTTCCTTCGCGCCTTTCCTACTTCGCGCCTCTGCGCGAAACAAAAACCGTGGTTCATTGACCAGCAAAATCACTGTTAGCCCCAGTTTACCAATCTACTGGCAAACCCAGTTTATCTAAGGTTTTGCCATCTTGCAACAGTGGTTGAATATCGCTATCTATTTGGATTTTACCATTAGATAAAACTAAAGCCCGTTGGGTGACTCTTCCTAGCCACTGGAGATCATGGGAAGCTATTAACATGACTTTTACAGGCAATTTTAATAATACTTGGGCTAAATGTCGTCGCCATGCTGGGTCTAGTCCGTTGGTGGGTTCGTCTAAGATGAGAATGTCAGGATCTAGGGCTAAAATCGCCGCTAAGGCGGCTAAACGTCTTTGTCCTCCAGAAAGTTCATGAGCAGAACGGTGGGCGTAGGCTTCTAATCCAAAGTCGGCTAATAGTTGATGGGCTTTATCCTTTGCAGCTATGGGGGAAATGCCATAGTTAAGGGGTCCAAAGGTGATATCTTCCAGGATTGTGGGCATAAATAATTGGTCATTAGGATCTTGAAAGCTAAAACCAATTTGTTGCCTAATTTGCGGTAAAGTGTTTGGCAATATCGGTATACCGTTAATCCAAATTTTGCCGCTTTGGGGATGTTTTAAGCCGATCAGGTTTTCTAATAAGGTGCTTTTTCCTGAACCAGTAGCTCCCATTAAAGCGACGCGATCGCCTGTTTGTAAGCTAAAGGAAATTTCTTGTAATACGGGGTGCTGTTGTGAATAAGCGTAAGCCAGATTTTGGACTTCAACAACAGCAGTATGGGGTTGCGAAAGGGAAATTTGGGGATTAGAAGTTAATGATGTCAAGATTCACCACTCAAATAACAGTAAGGTAGGAACTTAGGGTTAAACAAGTAGCTATCACCCCAGCTATTAATAGGGTAAAGCGTTCTTTCGGTTTGAGGGGGGAATCTAGGGGTAATTTTCCGTTATATCCACGGGCTACCATAGCAGCATAAACTCTTTCGGCTCTGTCTAGGGTGCGGAGATATAAAGCCCCAATCATGGCTGCACTAGCATAACGTAGCCACCCTGCTGTACCATTTAAACCACGTAGTTGGGCGCTGCGCTGCATTCGCGTCACTTCTAGGAGTAATATTTCTAAGTATTGTCCAGCGAGAATCAAATTTTCCTTTAATGGTGCAGGTATGGGTAAGCTTTTGAGAGCGATACCCAAACTATGGGGAGGTAGGGTTAATAAAAAGCCATTCATGACAATTAAACAAATTAGGGAACGCACAAGCAAAAAACTAGCTCGTTCCCATCCCAATGGTAAGGCCACGAAGGATAAAAAAATTAATTCTGCACCCAGTAGACCGCCTAATTTGGGTAGGGGTACTTGTAACAAATAAACCCACACAAGAGCGATCGCTCCATAGACAAGTAAATTAGACCAAGTATGATACTTTAAAAAAGCCGCCCCAATTACGATAATTAGGGATAATTGCAAGCGTAATGGCAAGGAAATTTGCATCATAATTAATTAAGCATTTTTCGGTCTGATAATTTTGGCAATGCCAAAAGCCACAGCAAAGCAAGCTGTAGCACCTACCAACCCGGTAATACTAGTGCCAATTTTCCCTAAACCTTGAATATTGTAATCAGCTAAAGGTGTCGGCACAATTACCCGCACGTTTTCCGCTAAATGAATAAATCCTAAGTTTTCTGCTACCTTTTCCAAACCATCAGGCCAAGCGGAAGCGCATAGGGATAATACACCGGAAATCAGTAAAATACTGACAACGGGAACTAACCAACCTCTAATTTTCTGTTCTTCACCTGGTAACAAATCTGGACGAGTTGTAGATAGGTAATTTAGAACACCTCCGGTAATCGCCCCTTCCCCAACACCGATCAAAATATGTATACCTGTCATCGTGGGTAACACTAGGTTGGCTGGTGCTGTCCCCGAAAGAGCTAATTCAATAGCACAAGCTATAGCGGCAACAACTACGCTAACTCCCGCTGCTATTCCCGCCGCTAGGGGTAAAAGTCTTTGAAAACCGCCAAAGAGTCTTTGCAAAGTTTGGGTTAATCCCCAAGCTACCCACACGCCGATGACTCCCATGTTAAAAATATTTGCTCCCAAGGCAGTAATTCCACCATCGGCAAATAACACGGCTTGAATAATCAAAACCGTCGCAATACATAACATTCCCGCCCAAGGACTACCCAAGATAATCGCTGCTAAAGCCCCTCCCAATAGGTGGCCGCTAGTCCCCCCCGCTACGGGAAAATTAACCATTTGGGCAGCGAAAATAAAGGCTGTGGTTAAACCTAATATGGGGGCGCGACGAATACCAAAAGCTGTTTGCGATCGATCAAAAGCTACAAATAAAGCCGCCGCACTGGCTAAACTGGTGACTGCGGCAACTGGTACAGAAACAAATCCATCAGGTATGTGCATAAAAACTCCTACTTTTGTGTTTTCTTTACACTAATTTCAGCTATGTAACAATTAACAAAATTAATAGCAAACTAAAATTTATCTGTCTTGAGAATACCCTATTGGTAGATGTTTTGGGATTTTATTTAGAGAATTTTTGTAATAAAAAATACGTCAAATTATATATTTATTTTGTGAATTATTAACATTTATAAATATTTATGACATCTTCTCAGATTTCTATTTGCTGCAAGAGATTAGCAATCTACAGCTTTGGTAATTTACGTCTGAATTAGGCAGACAATTTTACAATATTGATTTAGGAGCAGAAAAAGTTATTGCAGCCGAAAAAGAAGGACAAAAAATAGCTATAGAAATCAAAAGTTTTCTTAATCCTTCAAAAATTACAGAACTTTATGCTGCATGAGGACAATTTATAATTTATCGTCTTGCTTTACAAGAACAAGAACCAGAACGGACATTATATTTAGCAGTTCCTATTACTGTTTACAATGAATTTTTTATACTGCCTTTTATTCAAGCAGTGATTAAAATGAATCAACTTTATTTAGTAGTTTATAATATTGAAAAAGAGGTAATAGCAGAATGGCAAAATTAGAAGAATATCGGCAATATATTCAGAACTTACTGAAACAACACGCTAGTATGGTTTGGGATAAACGCATTCAAGCACAGACAATTTTTGATCTTGAAAATAACCATTATCAATTAATTTATCTAGGTTGGCGTGATCAAACTCGTATTTATGGACCTGTTTTACATCTAGATATTATTGATGATAAAATCTGGATTCAGCAGGATGGTACAGAGGTGGGAATTGCTAATGAATTGGTTGAATTAGGTGTACCAAAAGAAGATATTGTTTTAGGTTTTCAATTGCCTTCAGTCCGCAAATATACAGATTTTGCTGTTAGTTAATTAACTCTCAATTATTAACATAAATTATGTTACAGCAGTTCCCGATATTATAAAGTACAGATATTAATAATAAAACTCTTGTGGTGCGGGCATCTTGCCCGCACAAGGTGTACTTCACTCAAAGCTACTTGCTGTAATATACAAGTAACCTAGTGAAACCTACGTTCAAAACTATGACCAATATTAATATTTCTGTACCTGAATCACTGAAAAGTTTTATTGATCACGAAATTGTTGAAGTTGGTTATAGTTGAGCGAGTGAATATTTACAACTTCAGCTTAACCATTTTGCAAAAACAAATCCATCAGGTATGTGCATAAAAACTCTTACTTTTGTGTTTTCTGTACACTAATTTCAGCAATGTAACAATTAACAAAATTAATAGCAAACTAAAATTTATCTGTCTTGAGAATACCCTATTGGTAGATGTTTTGGGATTTTATTTAGAGAATTTTTGTAATAAAAAATACGTCTTATATATTTATTTTCTGAATTATTAACATTTATAAATATTTACGACATCTTCTCAAATTTTTAACTGTTTATGTGGTTTTGAAAGCTGGGCAGTTAATATCTTAGAATTTAACTGAACTGTATTCAGGTTTGAAACGATATCAGTCCCAATAACAGATGTAACCATCAGGTGACAAAAAATGCCAAAAATTTTGATTCACGAGTATCAAAGAATAGCAAAGTATTTTCCAGAAAATTTAGGCGATGATATTCAACTGGACATGATATCAATTCCTGGTGGCACTTTTATGATGGGTTCTCCTTCAGAAGAATTGGAACACCAAGAAGATGAAAGTCCCCAACATTCTGTGAAAGTCCAACCCTTCTTTATGGGTAAATATCCTGTTACCCAAGCACAATGGCGATTTGTTGCTCAGTTATCCCAGGTTAACAAAGAACTAGACCCAGACCCATCTAAATTTAAAGGTGATAATCGTCCCGTTGAAAGAGTGTCTTGGTATGATGCGGTGGAATTTTGCGATCGCCTTTCAGAGCATACTAAAAGACAATATAGTTTACCCAGTGAAGCAGAATGGGAATATGCCTGTCGAGCCGGGACTACCACACCGTTTCACTTTGGAGAGATGATAACAACGGATTTGGCTAACTACAATGGTGAATACAGCTATGGTCAAAGACTCAAAGGAGTTTATAGACAAGAAACAACAGCAGTAGGGAGTTTTGGAGTAGCCAATAATTTTGGATTAATGGTATTAGGAGGGTTGAGCAAGTCTTCGGCTTTCACCTACCAAGCTGCCCAATCCAGTTTTATTTTTGGATATCGTTACCGACATCACAGGAACAGGTCTGGACTCTTCTTTGACACGCCCGACGAATTCCCACCCGCCAGTTCTGGTACAGAAGAATACTCGCCGCACCACTACATACAACCCGAAAACCAATATTGTTGTTGTTGTTGTCGAGGTTGTTGTTGTTGCGATAAGCAGAACGGCAATTTTCAGGATTGTTGTTCCACGAACCACCGCGCAGCAGTTAAGATAGCCCACCCCTTCTCTACTCTCTTGTCCAGTCAAGAGTGGTAAATATCTGTTGGCGTAATTGCCAAGTATCACCATGTTCTAAATGAGCGAACCAACTTTGAATTGATTGGGATACTTTCTCTAATTCAATCTTACCTTGAATATAATTACTTTGCATATTTTTTATTCTCCGTCTTGCCCTACGCAAGTTTTCTGTACGGACTCGAATACAGTCTGGTAAAATGCGAAACCCTAAAAAATTAGCACCATACTTTGTTTCAAATAATTGACTTTTTATGGGATGGATTTTTAGTCTTAATTCTCTTAGGTATTCTTCTATAGCATATCTAGCATCTGCCAAAAATTCTCTATCATCTGAAAATAAGGCGAAATCATCAACATAACGCAGATATTTCCGCACCTTTAGCTTGTCTTTCACAAAATGATCCAAACAGTTGAGATAGACATTAGCAAAAAACTGGCTGGTAAGATTCCCAATTGGTAAACCCCGTTGTCTTTCTAATGGCGTTAATAATTCGTCTCCTGGGAAATATTCAACTACTGGGAATTGTTCATTACTGTTATCAATTAAACTATCTATTAACCAAATTGTATCCGGGCATTTTAATTTATTATGTAGCAATGTTTTGAGAATTTCATGGTCAATACTAGGAAAATACTTTTGGATGTCGCACTGAAAAATATAGCGATTAGAACGCGCAAATTTAGTAAAACGACCTAAAGCCCGATGAGTTCCAAATCCTACCCTATTTGCATAGGAATCACCGATAAATGTTGGTTCAATTAAGGGAACAATAATATTACATAATGCATGATGCACCACTCTATCTCGATATGGTGCAGCGGAAATCATTCTAGTCTTTGGTTCTTTAATATAAAATGTTCTATATTCACCTGGTTGATAAGTTTTATTGATTAACTCTTGTTGTAATTTACTTAATTCACTTTCTAAGTTATAATTAAACTCTAAAACATTAGATCGAAATCTTTTACCTCTTTGGGCTTTTTTAGCTGATGCTAATATATTTTCAAACTCAACTATTTGAGGATAAAGATTACCATAGCGTTTCATAGGATTTTTGGTAATTGATAATTGGTAATTGGTAATTGGTAATTGGTAATTGGTGATAAGATCTTCATCCTGTTCATCCTTTAATCCTGGACATTATCTCGACTTCGCTCGATAACCACCTGATTCAGACAAGTTACTAATTTTTAATTACAGGACGTTGATTTTGTTGTTTAATCCAACCACCTAATTCCATGCCAATCTCGTTGATTCCTTTGCCAGCATATTCATATCTATTAATAGGAATTAGCTGAAAATCTAGTAATAGTCTGGTTTGATAGCGGATAATATCTAACTGACTATTTAGAGGCTCTAATTGCATCAATTTTTGTTTGGCATAACGAGCAATGATTAAACCTTCAAGTAGTTCATATAATTCTCTTATCATCCTGTCTCCTAATATAAATTTATGGTCTTTGGGAAGACGGTTAAGAATCGGAACATACCATTTAATTAAATCGTAGGTTTTTTGAATAATCGGTAATTCTTCCATTTGACTTCTAATTAATTTTTTAAACTCATCAAGTTTCATAAGTTAATTTATTTTACACACGCAAAGTTTTTACTAAGCAATAATTGTTTTTAGTAAATTAATTTTCTTTGGTCATACTGTTTTTATTATAGCTGATAAAATCCCTGGTTTCATCCTGTTCATCCTTTAATTAGTGGATATCCTGATTCTGACAAAAAATTTTTCTCGCTACGCGAGAGGGATAAGACAAGAAAAGAGCAAGAGGGCAAAAGCGCATAGTGCTATTAAGTCCTCGCCGCACCACTACATACAACCCGAAAACCAATATTGTTGCGGTTGCCGTCGAGGTAGTAGTAGCTGCGACAAGCAGAACGGCAAGAGACAGGATTGAAGTACCACGAACCACCGCGCAGCAGTCCTCTGTTACTACCCTCTTTGTTACTTAACCATGCGCTTCCATCTGTAGGCGCACCTTCATAATTACTATGCCAATGGTCTTGACACCATTCCCAGACATTGCCGTGCATATCATATAAGCCAAAATTATTGGCTACTCCAAAGCTGCCTACTGCTGTTGTTTCTTCTCTATAAACTCCTGTGGGTCCTTGACCATAAGAATTTCCACCATTATAGTTAGCCAAATCCGTTGTAATCGTCTCTCCAAAGTGAAACGGTGTGGTAGTCCCGGCTCGACAGGCATATTCCCATTCTGCTTCACTGGGTAAACTGTAGGTTCTACCTGTATATTGAGAGAGGCGTAAACAAAACTCAACCGCATCTTCCCAAGAAACTCGCTCTACAGGGCGATTATCACCTTTAAAGTTAGATGGGTCTGGTTTTAGTTCACGGTTTACTTTTGGAAATGCAGCTACAGCCTTCCATTGTGCTTGTGTAACTTGATATTTACCCAGACAAAAGGCTTTGATGGTGACTTGGTGCTGAGGACGTTCATCATCATTGCTACCTTCCTCTGTTTCTGGTGAACCCATCATAAAACTGCCACTAGGAATCATCACCATTTCTAATTGAATACCATGACCTAAATCTTCAATAAAATACTGTGCTGTTCTTTCATACTCATGAATAATAATTTTTGGCATTTTTTATCACCTGCTTTTATTAGCATCAACAACGCCAGAGAATTAATTCTCTGTCTCATAACTAAAGTCGGTTTTAACCGACTAATAATTCAGGTTGTTAGTTATACATCGCAAACTGACAAATAAAATCCCTGGTTTCATCCTGTTCATCCTTTAATTAGTGGATATCCTGATTCTGACAAAAAAATTTTCTCGCTACGCGAGAGAGATAAGACAAGAAAAGAGCAAGAGGGCAAAAGCGCATAGTGCTATTAAGTCCTCGCCGCACCACTACATACAACCCGAAAACCAATACCGTCGTTGTTGCTGACGAGGTAGCTGCCGTAGCGATAAGCAGAACGGCAATTAACAGGAAGGCCGTCCCACGAACCACCGCGCAGCAGCCTTCTGTTGCTATCCTCTTTGTTACTTAACCATGCGCTTCCATCTGTTGGCGCACCTTCATAATTACTATGCCAATGGTCTTGACACCACTCATATACATTGCCGTGCATATCGTATAAGCCAAAATTATTGGCTACTCCAAAGCTGCCTACTGCTGTTGTTTCTCCTCTATCAACTCCTTTGGGTCCTTGACCATAAGCATAGTTACCATCATAGTTAGCCAAATCCGTTGTTATCGTCTTTCCAAAGTGAAACGGTGTGGTAGTCCCCGCTCGACAGGCATATTCCCATTGTGCTTCACTGGGTAAACTGTAGGTTCTACCTGTATATTGAGAGAGGCGTAAACAAAACTCAACCGCATCTTCCCAAGAAACTTGCTCTACAGGGCGATTATCACCTTTAAAGTTAGATGGGTCTGGGTCTAGTTCTTTGTTCATTTGAGGTAACTGAGCAACAAATCGCCATTGTGCTTGGGTAATAGGATATTTACCCATAAAGAAGGGTTGGACTGTCACAGAATGCTGGGGACTTTCATTTTTTTGGTCTTCCAATTCTTCTGGAGGAGAACCCATGATAAAAGTATCACCGGGGATTAACATCATTTCTAGTTGAGTATCGTTCGCTAAGTCTTGAATAAAACCTGTAGCTTGTTGAGGATAACGATTAATTGTTAGGTTAGAACTACTAGTAGAAGATTGATTAATTTCTATCAAGGCTACTTCAAAATCAAAAGTTTGTGGGTTAATAGAATCATCTATGAGAATGATGGTACGAACTTTAAATGAAAACTCTTCAGATCCTACTACTGGTTGAGTATTTTTCTCAATATCTTTTACAAAATCTGTATATTTGCCACCAAGATTGCTTAATACTTCTACCGCTATACGAGCAAAGGGTAAGAAGATTGTCTCTTGCTCTTCTGGAATTTGAGGAGGGTTTCTTAAAAAAGCAGTAAAAGTTTTGATATCATAACCTAAATTTTGTGCTATATATTCCGATATTTTATCTAAAACCTTTTCTGTTTCTCCTATAGGCATAGCTTGATTGAGTAATTTTCTTACTCCTTGCACAAAATCATATTCATCTTCCTTTCTTTCAATCATGCCACTGAGAAAGACTTCTGCTACATGAACAGAGGTAGACTTATTTAATAAAGTTTTTTGAATTAAATGCACTACTGGCAAACTCACTGGGGCTGCTGACATTAATCCTGCAAGTAGTTGGGCTGTGGGTGAAGCAGTGGCTAAAAACTGGTCTACTATTATTTCAACCGATATTTCTGCCGATATTTCTGCCGAGGAATTTTGAACATGAGTTTCTGAATTAAGCTGCTGTTTAACAAATTCAATATCTAAAGCAATTCCGGGGGTTTGGATACTGCCATAACCTGCAATTACTTTTGCCCAATATTTGAAAGATTCAGCTTCTAGAGTAATAATAGGTAAATTTAATATCTGTTTTGTACCTAAGTCCTCCCAACAAATTAATTTAGAATTAGGAACACCAGGGTTTAAAGCACTAAATTGAACTTTATAACCTAAATCTAATTTAGTGCTTAACCAGAGTCTTTCTGGAAAAAGCTGGATAATGGTAGTAGGTACTTTATCAGACCAGTTTCGTAACCAGTCATAGATAGTTTTTTGTTGCCAAATAGAGGACACACAATCACTAATTAAGATAATTAAACTTCGTCCATTACTAGAAATTAGTTCTCGATAGCTATGTCCGCTATTAGTTATTTGATTTCTTTTCTTTCGTCTATTTAACTGGAGTTCATTTTTATCTGAACTATTCCTGTTTTTAGAAAGGTGTAATGTCCAAGTTCTAAAGCGACGAAATGCACCATGATTATGTAAAAGTCCTTCTAATTCGGCAATGGTTTCTTGCCAAATAAATGAAGATTTATTTTCTTCTACTATTAATTCTAAATCTAACCATCTTTCCAGTTCTGGCTTGGTTACAGGTAGCCAAATATCCTGTTCTGCAATACGAGTAACTGTGGCTTCAACATCAAGTATACTTCGGGTGGGAGATGGCACTTTTCGCATTAGAGGACGTAATGCTCTACTAATTTCTAATTTATTAGGTAACGCTGGTGCAGCAGGAGTTTGAAAGGGTAAAGCGTCATTTTTTGGTTTGATTCCTTTTTTGGGAACATTTTTTGTTTTGTAAATATAAACATTATCTCTAGGTGTAGTTTCAGGGGGTTTTATAGTTCTATCTTCTCTGATTTTTTGACCTTTATTTTCATCAGTTCCTTTACCTGTAGTTTCGACAGATTCTTCTTCCACTACTCTCATTCGCAAAGCTAACCAAAGAGTATCAGCAATATCTTCATCACTGAGTGCTAAACTTTTAATTAAACCCTTTTTCTCTAAGTCATTAACAAATTTTTCTACTGTATTATTACTCGGAGATGAGGAGTTATTCATTTTCTGCCACTTCTCCTAAATCTTGCAGAATTTTCTCAATTAATTCTGTTTTATCTTCACCACGGTGGTTTGTCACCATAAATAAAGCATTCAAAAGTTGGTCATTGGCTAAAGTTTTAGTTTCTCTAGCCTTAATAAATTTATCAACTAACTCGTCAAGACCACTATCTTTTAATTTTAATTCTTCAGGTTTTGTATTTTTTGAATTATCGTCTTGTTTTGTTTCTGTTTCTAATTGTAAATGGGCTTTGATAATTTTGACTAAATGGGTTTTATCAGGTTCTTTCATGCTTAAACGCAAGCATCTTCTCAAAAAAGGTGCTGGAAAGTCCCTTTCACCATTACTGGTTAAGAAGATTAAAGGAAAGTTGCTACAAATAATTTCTCCATCAATAATTTCGTGAATCTTATCTGTATCTGCTGTATAGGCAGTACGAACATTAAATGTTTTTACTGCTTGTTTTAATCTTACTAATTCAGGGATTTCAAAGCGTCCTTCCTCAAAAATGGTTAAGAGATCATTAGGTAAATCAATATCACTTTTATCAATTTCATCTATTAATAAAACACGGGGTTTATTTGAAGGAAGTAAAGCTGTTCCTAATGGACCTAAACTAATATAGTTTTCAATACTTTTGGTTTCTAATTCTTGTTTAAGTTCATTACTCAATTTACCTTGTTGTTGTTTTACTTCTTGTAATCGTTGCAATCGGGCGATCGCATCATAATTATACAGTCCATCTTTAAGAGTCGTGCGAGTAGTGATTGACCAATATAAAACTTCTCCTAACATTAATTCTTTAGCCACTGCATAAGCTAAAGATGATTTACCTGTACCTGGCTTGCCAGTTATTAATAAAGGTCGCCGCAGATATAAAGCTGCATTAACCATGTCAATTTCTTCGGGACGTACTTGAAAAGTATCTGCTCTTTTTTGACGACGACTTTCTCCTAATTTGACTTCTTTACCAAAAGGTCGCCAATTGGGAGCGGGGGGTAATTCCCAATCCTGTTTAGGTTGACCATCTCCTTTAAATTTATGCCAATCTACCATAATTTGCTCCTTTAAAGTTTAGTATCGGTTAAATTTTGCTGGGGAGGTAGTAAATTTGGGTCATCCCATAATAAGCATAGATGGCGACCAACATGATTTTCCTCAGGGTTTTGATCCATTGCATCTAATCTTTTTAGTCTTACTTTCTCTGGTAATTCTTTTAAATCAAAATCGTTTATAAGCTCATCTAATACTGTCCTATTATCAATACCAGAAAGCTCTTGCCGAACCCATAATGCAAGAGGGACAGCAGCTTTCCAAAGAATTTCACCTGGTAAATTATTCTGAAAAACTGGTATTATTTTTGCAGCGCGAGCATTTTCCATTTTAAGCTTTTTTTCTAAAGTTTCAACTTTTGTATCCACCGCCATAAAAAAAATCTCATTGGCTCTTTGAGATAAATTCTCACTAATTAATTTCCCTTTTTTCTGCCATGCTATAACTCTGGGATTTTTTCCTATTAATCCTTCAGAACAACGAATAAATATTTGATATTTTTCACCAATCGTTTCCCTTTCATCTTCATACATTTTCCAACAGTCAACAGGATGATTCATTAACTTTAATGGCAAGAAAATATGGATTTCTTGAGGTTCATTATTTGTAATAGTTATACATTGTTGAATTAGCTTTCTCACCATTCCTTCAACACCAGTTAAATTGTTATCCGCCTTATAATCATTAATCATTGGTGTGTGACAAACTGAACCAGAATTTCGGTCATCTAAATTGTTATTTTCAATTAACCATGCGCAGACAACATAGCCCTGATCTTCACTGATAATTTTAACTAGAATACATGGATTTAGTTCTCTTTGCTGTATTCTTTCTGTTGTTCTTTCTTCAGATAATTTAGATCGTATATCTTGTTTAACATTATCGTTTAGCCATGTTGTTAATTGATCTCTTATATTTTCGTCTAAGCTTTGTTGATCTTCAGTCTCAATCAAATAGACAACAAATTTCATATAATTATAATAATAGTCTTGAAAAGTGTTTAAATTCTTAATTATATCTTCCATATTTTCAGGTTGTTTTTCTTCTATAAGATTCTTACGTTTAGATGCTTGATAAGTTCTTATATATATTTTTTTATTTGCTTCAAAATCATTATTTAATATCTCAATCAGTTCCAATTGTGGAATGTTTATTTTGTTAGCAAATAGAGGATAATTAGTTCTAACAATGGTAATAAAACTTTTTAGTTTAGTTGTTTTAATTAACTCCACAACTAAGTTGTCAATTTTTGTATTCAAATCATTTCCTCCGATATTACCATAGAAATTTATGCCGAATGTTTCTTCATTCATAGTAAAAATACTTTTCAACCTTGATTCATCATCATAGTAGGATTTTATTTGTTCACTTAAATACTGTTTAGCAGAGTCACTTAATTTCATTGTTCATTACTCCATAAATAATACGTTAAATTATTTTTTATCTCAAATATTCTTAACAAAATTAGGATATTCTTGCCTACAAATTTCAACAAATTTATTCATTAATTGTCTCCTCATTAGCTCTTGAGTTAAGTTAATTGTTTTTGTATTAAAATCATCTCCTGGTATTCTAGCTAAAAAATTAACTCCAAATATTTCTGTATTAATAGTAAAAATATTTCTTAAGCTTGGTAAATTATCATAATATGATTGAATTTGTTCAATAAATTTTTGCTTTTGTGAATCTGTTAAAATATTAAAATCTCTGACTTCAGCATTAACCACTGTTAACTGTAATGAAGATAATTCTGGCCAAGCTGAAAATAAAGCCTGACTAGGCAAGAAAAAAGCTACTCTTCTCTGTTCATTTGTGTCCTCAGCTACAGCCATTCCCACAACAGCTTTTTCCTCATTATCCCAAATAGGCGCACCACTAAATCCGCCTTGAACTCGATATCCTTGTTGTCCCGTTCCTTCCATTTGTCCCCAACCATTAGGAAGGGTATCTTTCAACGTTCCATAAGCCCAAACTCCGTCTGTCCGTTGATTGGGAAACCCAAAGATACTAAAGGCGTGATTAGACAAATTGTGGGAAGTTTTTAAACAAATAGGTTGAACTTTGTCAGGAATTACTTTATTATGCAGTTTTAATCCAGCAATATCTCCAATTTTCTGAGGATCAGACTGATAAGACTGATAAGGTAGCCAAAAATCAACTTCTGCATTTAACTTTTCTTCCCTATTAATGAAAGGAAAATCAAATTGAATTAGCTTTGATGGTTTTGAGACTGTTTCTGTTGGTAAACCTAAAGCTGCTGTGACTACATGAGCGCAGGTAAGTAAATATTGATTAGAGATGAGAAAACCAGCCCCTATAACCACATTATTGGTATTGTAAATCCGGGCGATCGCATTTTTGTAGGTGTCAGTATCTGTCATAAATTTATTAGGATTTTTTGCTATTCCACTTCAGAGTGACTTCATAACTAGCCTCTCCACCTGCTGTTAAAACTGCTCCCATTGTGCCACTTAATTTAACACCAAATTTCACTTCTATTTCATCAGCAGGTTCATTAATATTGCGTAATTCAGAAACAATAGTAGATGAACCCACCGCTAAGGGTTTAATCACCTTTTTTAATGCTCCTTCTAAGGTCTCTTTAGCTTTGGCTGCTATATGCCCTGGAATTCGGGCAACAGGTGCGATCGCATCACTAGTTGGTTCTTCTACTTCTGCTAGAATGGTTTCCCCATCTTCCAGCGTAAATTCGATTAATTGTTTGGGCATTTTAGTTCTCCTAAAATTTGATTAAAAGTCATTTTTTCTTATCTAAAAATTCTAATTCTCTTACCCTTATTTCCAACTCACCCACTCTCTGATTCAACGGTACATTGTCAGCACAGCCAAGATACTGACTAATTGCACTCACAACCACATCAGTTTTCGACCTACCAGTCAGCTCAACACGGTTATTGAGTTCTTCCAGTAGAGATGGAGATAATCTGATGGCGATTTGTGGTTTGCTCATAACTGAGATTGCGTAACTATACGGCATAGTACCATCTGTACAACAAAGTATTGCTAGTGCTAAACAATTCTTAACTCAAGTAGCGTCCCCCAGGGTAAAAGATTTGATTTCTACTGCTTGTTGTTGATTTCGGAAATAGTCCTGAAAATTATTTTTCCAAGTTATTGACAATAATTCCTGATTCCTTTACTATACATAAAGCTAATTGCAAATTATTTGCAATTTTCCGTACCTGCATACCCCTATTGGTCTTATGTCTGACAACTTGACTGGGAGTAAAGATAAAATTTGGCATCGTCGTCAACTGCTACAACTGGGATTTTCCGGTGCATTCATGATCACGACAGGGACAATTTGGCAAATGTTAAACAGCAAAAATTATGCCAGTGTCAAAATACCACCCATGAAAATAACAGCTTCTAATGGTGCTACTAACCCCATGCAGGTGTTACGAGATTTTGATTATGGGACAATTAAACAGGAAAATGGGCGCACAGTCCGGGAATTTCGCTTAATTGCTGGTACTTCCACCATTCAGCTGAATAGCGCTGTCTCCTATAACATTTGGGATTTAAATGGGCGCATTCCTGGCCCCACACTCCGGGCTAAGGAAGGAGAAAAAATAAGAATACTTTTTCTCAATAATGCTGGACATTCCCATTCTTTGCACTTTCATGGAGTTCATCCCGCTGAAATGGATGGTATTAAACCCATAGGTAATAACAAAGCAACTATATATGAATTTGATGCCGAACCCTATGGCGTTCATTTATATCACTGTCATGTCGCTCCGGTTACTCGTCACGTTGCCAAGGGATTGTATGGAATGTTTATTATTGATCCTCCTAAACCCCGTCCCCCTGCTGACGAAATTGTTTTAATCATGTCTGGCTATGATGTAAATGATGATAACCGCAATGAGTATTATGCTTTTAATGGCGTGCCACATCATTATATGCACCATCCTATTCAAATTTATCAAAATCAGTTAATTCGTGCCTATGTTTTGAATATTATTGAATTTGACCCCGCTGTAACGTTTCATCTTCACGCTAATTTCTTCGATGTTTATCCTTCGGGAATGACAATGAATCCCAGTGTAAAAACGGATGTTTTAACCATGGGTGTAGCAGAAAGACATATTTTAGAATTTGCTTTTAAGTATCCAGGTAAGTATATGTTTCATCCTCACCAAGATGCGATCGCTGAAAGCGGTTGTATGGGACAATTTGCAGTAATTTCAGAAAAAGACTCCTAAAACTTTGAGTATTGAAAAAGTTAGGAATTTTATATTTTGAAAATATATTGAGACTAAAATATTTATGGAATCAAGTTTTTATCTAAAAACCCGTTCCCAGATCAAATATAGTTCTATTATAGTTCTATAAATTTTCATATTCTGACAAATTTATTAGCTTCATATATAAGTAATAATTATCATAAATAAAGGAAAATATAAAAAATAAAAAAATAAAAAAAATTCTTTTTTGCTAAAAGAATGTATGATTTAATAATCACAAAAATATCATCCGATTATCAAATTAATAGCACATCAGACAAAGTTAATTCTGCTAAAAAAATTCCCAAACTTAGGAGTTATTTGGGGTAAATTTAGCAGTTATAGGTGAAATAGAGATTTTGGTAATTGAATGAGGATTTTTGATCACATCATTACAGGAGCATTGATAGTGTTAGACTCAGGCATTAATTCAACTTCAGAAACCTTTCCCAAACAGCTAGATATCGCCAAAGTTACTGTGTATGGATTGAGTATTTTATCAGCAGGAATGTTTCTATTTTTGCCATTTTTTAATCTTTTACATCCCAGCCCTTGGCAGCGTTCCATAGGCACAATTCACGGCGTAGGAGCATTGCTGGCAACAGTTGTTGCTGTGTATACAGGACATTTAGCCTTTCCCTTGCTACGAGGTGCAAGTAAGATATTACCGCAGATGCGTACCCTAACATTTTGGTCTAGTGTAATTGCATTTTTGGGTATCGCTACAGGCAATTTAGCATATATGCGTTATCGGGCTGGAATAGAATTTGGTGGTGCAAGAGCTTGGCTAAAAGAAAACTCCCCTTTAGTCCAATATGTACTTATGGAATACCACGAATTTAGCGTTTTATTTACCTTGCCATTAGGGGTAGCTTGTAGCTGGATTTTATGGCAATATGGCGACTCAATTTTAGAAAAACAAAACCGTCCCGTTCTCACAGCTACTTGTGTGGCTTTAATAGCCATGATGTTTTTTGCCATGGGTGGTTTAGTAACTGGAATTGGTGTCGCTAAAATTCACGCTTTGTAATTAGCTTTGTAATTAAATTCTTGAGGATTATTTGATGAATAAACAATCTCAATTTTCTGAAATCGCACCAGAACCAAAACCTATATATGGTAGATTTTGGCAGTCATGTAAACAATTTCCCCGATTTTTAGCAGCAGGTTCAAATCATCCACCAACGGTTTCTGGACCGGCAGCGGCAGCTTTAATTAGTGCAGCAATTGGATGTTTTACAATGATGGTGGCACATCATTTTTCTGATACTAATAAAAACATAGAGAAAATGATTTGGTCATTGGGAAGTTGGATACCAGGCAGCCATAACCCCAGTAAAATGTGGGGTAATATTGGCAGTTATTCTGGGAAAGAAACAATCTTACTTATTAGTTGGTTGGTGAGTTGGGCTATTCTTTCCCTACTTTGGAACAACAAAAAGATTAAATCGAGAACGATATTTTTTTGGCTGTTTGCCTTAATGGTTGCTGCTACAGCAATGAGTTGGCATCCTCTTTTTCCCTATTTACCATTAACCTAAATCAAGCAAAAAATCAAGGGACTGAATTATGCAAACACAAACAACAGAGAATACTAGCAAAGAAAAGATATCAGGGAGAGATTTACACAAATATATCTGGCTTTTAGTTGGGGTTTTTTCTCTCTTGACTGTTACTTATCCTACATCTATGATGCGCGTTAGCCAGAAAGAAAAGTTTAAGGGCTTTTATATTAAGTCCTTACCCGCTGAAAGCAAATATTACTCCGATTCTGCAAAGTAAAGACCCCATGCAGCTTTGACACAAGCATTTGCAATGGAGTCTAACTAGGTTTTCTTGTTTTTAGTTTCTCATTTCCAGGCGGCCACCTGGGAATGAGTACCCAATTAGATTATAAGCTTTAATACCTTGAAGTCGGAGCATTAAGAGAAAATAAAAATAAAATATTCAAATTATACTCAATTTCTCTAAACTAGTTGATAAAAACTTTTATTTATGGTAAATTACCATAGATAGCTATTGCGAATATTTATTGGTTTTTGACTGGATATCAGAAAAATAGCCAAAACTTTGACTTAAATCCCTATTTTGGAGTAAAAATGATTAAATTCCGTTATTTATTCTTGTCTATTGCTGCTTGTACCTTAATTTCCTTGAGTTCTTGTACCGGCAATAAAGTAAAATCAGATATTAAATCAACACCAACTGTAGCCCAAGCGACAGAAACTAGCACCCATAGCGGTCATAGTGGTAAAGCTAAAATTAATATCAATAATGCAATTTTATCGCAGTTAGATAAATTGGAGGCCACATTAGGAATTCCGGCTTTATCAAATAAAATTCAGGCTAACCGTCCTTACGCTAGTTCCGAAGACTTAGTCAGCAAAAAAGTAATTACTCAACCACAGTTTGACCAAATCAAAGATATGGTGACAGTGGAGGAAGTGGTGTTAACAGGTGAAGCCAAAGATATTGACTATATGACAAAATTGGGATTAATGAAAGGACATCTTTTGGTAGCCCAAGAACTGTTAGATCAAAATCAACCCAAACAAGCTCAACCCCATATTGGACACCCAGTAGAAGAGATTTATATTGATATTGAAGAACAATTAGAAGAACGTAAAGTTAAAGAATTTAAAAGCAACTTAGTCAGTTTAACAGATTTAGTCAAATCTAATCCCAAGGATGCTAAAATAAAAACTAATTTTACCACTGCTATGCAAGCTGTTGATAATGCGATCGCTGTTTTACCAACCGAACAACGCAGCCAACCCGAATTTATTCTACCAGTAATCAACAGTTTATTAGATGCCGCTAACTCAGAATATGGTGCAGCAGTAGCAAAAGGTAAAATTACCGCCCCCATTGAATATCAAGATTCCCGTGGCTTTGTAGTCTATTCTCAAGAACTATATAAAAGTATTTCTAGCCAAATGATCCAAGAAAATCCCGAAGCACACAAAGCCATAGATACAGCTTTTGGAGAATTAGTCAAAGTTTGGCCTGCTGCTATTCCCCCAGCGCAAGCAGTCAAAACTCCAGAAGATGTTACCAAACTAGTAAAAACCATCGAGGAAAATACTCGAAAAGTGCGAGAAAAAACTCACAGTCAAAGCATGAGTTAGTATTTTCACACTATTATAAGTCCAGAATAAACAGTTTAAAATCATAAATAAGAGAGAAAATAATTGATAGCTAAGAGTGAGAATATTTTTATTTTTCTTTTATTTTTCCCAACCAGAAAAAAGTATAACTTCTCACTCATAATTAGTATCTAAAAACTCTGCTCATGTAATTTTGCTCAACTTAACAACTCATGCAAGAACTTAACCACCAAAAAACCATTGATATTCTCAATTCCATTATGGAATTTGAACTAGCAGGGGTAGTTCGCTACACCCATTATTCCTTAATGGTGACAGGACCTAATCGTATTCCTATTGTGGCATTTTTCAAAGCCCAAGCCGCTGAATCTTTACTTCATGCTCAACAAGTAGGAGAAATTCTCACAGGTTTAGAAGGACATCCTACATTAAGAATCGCTCCCATAGAAGAAACTTTCAAACATAACGTTAAAGACATCTTACAAGAAAGTTTATCCCATGAAAAGAAAGCTTTGGATATGTACAAAAGTCTTCTAGAAACAGTCACTAATGCTAGTATCTATCTAGAAGAATTTACCCGTGGTATGATCGGACAAGAAGAAATGCACAATCTCGAACTCAAAAAAATGTTACGGGATTTCAGCTAATACAGCAGGAGTCAGGAGTCAGAAGTCAGGAGCAGCAAAATCTACAACTGACCACTGACAACTGAAAAATGACAAATGATAAATGATAACTAACTAATAAAATGAATTTTAGTACCGCCTTACCTACTTTTGTAATTACCCTCCGAGAAGGTGTAGAAGCCGCTCTAGTTGTGGGTATTGTCCTCGCATTATTGAAAAAAGCCAAACAATCTCAACTCAATCTTTGGGTGTATGCTGGTGTGGTCGTAGGTATTATTGTTAGTGGTTTAATCGGTATTTTATTTACCGGGATCATTAAATTCCTAGCATCTATTAATCCTGAATATACCTCTGTAGTTGAGCCAACATTAGAAGGTGTATTTAGCATATTAGCAATAATTATGCTCAGTTGGATGCTGATTTGGATGACAAAACAAGCCAGATTCATGAAAGCCCAAGTTGAGGGAGCAGTAAACGACGCATTAGGTAAAAATACAAATGCAGCTTGGGGAGTTTTTAGTTTAATTTTAGTCGCCATTGTCCGCGAAGGATTTGAAACCGTTTTATTTGTTGCAGCTAATTTTCAACAAGGTTTATTACCAACTTTAGGCGCCCTTGCAGGTTTAGCCGCCGCCGCAGCCATTGGTGTCTTATTATTTAAATGGGGTGTGAAAATTAATATCCGCCAATTCTTCCAAATTATGGGCGTTTTATTAATATTAATTGTTTCTGGTTTAGTGGTTTCTGGGTTGCATCATTTTGATGAAGCTATAGCTAATTTAGCTTTGAGTAGTCGTTCTTCAGAAAATCTTTGTTTCTATTACGAACACTTTACCAAAATTCACTCCTGTATCTTAGGTCCA
Organism: Anabaena sp. FACHB-1391; assembly: GCF_014696755.1. Classification (NCBI taxonomy): domain Bacteria; kingdom Bacillati; phylum Cyanobacteriota; class Cyanophyceae; order Nostocales; family Nostocaceae; genus Anabaena; species Anabaena sp. FACHB-1391. The sequence continues at coordinate 46,807 of NZ_JACJQS010000005.1, forward strand.
ATAGTCTGGAATACCGAAAAAATCCTCTCTGATGAGCATTTTCCCGGTATCATGCTTAAATCTTTATTTGGTTATCGAGATAAAATTTATATTGTTCAATTTGTGGGATATTTACTATTTCTCGTTACTATTGGTGGTCTATATTTCCACAGCATTACAGGTGGAAATCATCAGAAGATCAAAAGTAAAATCGTCACTAGCACTCCAGAGCGGAATTAAAACTAAAATATAGCTAAATTAATATAGCTAAATTGGAGCCTAATGCAAATGACACAAGAATTAAATGAATTGCATTTTTCTTTGTCGGATTTGGAAAATTGAGGATATCCAGACAGTTAAAACTGTTCCCAGTTAAGAGTTAAGAGTTAAGAGTTAAGAGTTAAGAGTTAAGAGTTCCCTAAATTCTAGTCCGAACCCTGAAAAGTCGAACTAATTATAGGTACTGGCTTTTGAGAAATATGTGAGATGGCTTTGGGTCGCGGAAGGTGAGTAGTATTACTCAATACTGCTATCAGTTGCAACAAAAATGTAATAAAGGCTGCTTGTATAAGTCTTTCTAGCATAGTACCTCTCTTTATTTATATGGATATATGGATGGAATTTCTTCTGGAAATTGTTATTCTTAATACAATTTGTATTTTCGATCTATCGGATTAGGTAAATATCATTTGAGAACATTTGAGAAAAATGTTCTCAAATGTGATCTAGCTCTCTTTTTATATTTACCTAACAACTTAGACGTTTGTTTTCCTGAAAAAGTGTCCTGAAAATATAAATTTATTTTTAAGTTTATGCCATTAACCAACTGTTTTACTCTAGTTACCCAACCATGAAAACCAGTAAAAATACTGATATTTATATAAAATCTATAAAATACATTGTCATCTTTTCCCTTCTTACAGCAGTTTCCGATATTTTGAAACCGGGGGGTTAGATTCTGAAGATTTTGGTGTTAATATTTACCAGAAAAATACTTTTAAAGCATCCTCTTAACAACTTCAACACAATCACCCCTTGTCACCGATAGAATAAATGGAAAATAGCTAAAAACACGCTAAATGATTCCTATCGTTATTGAACAATCGGGTAGAGGCGAACGCGCCTTTGATATCTATTCACGGCTGTTGCGTGAGCGGATTATTTTTTTGGGAGAACAGGTTGATAGCAATCTGGCTAACTTGATTGTTGCCCAACTCCTGTTTTTAGATTCCGAGGACGCGGAGAAGGACATATATATGTACATTAATTCTCCTGGTGGTTCGGTGACAGCGGGAATGGGTATTTTTGACACTATGAAGCATATCCGCCCCGATGTCTGTACAATTTGTACTGGATTAGCAGCCAGTATGGGCGCTTTTCTCCTCAGTGCTGGTACAAAGGGTAAGCGCATGAGTTTACCCCATTCACGGATTATGATTCACCAACCTCTGGGTGGCGCTCAAGGACAAGCTACCGACATCGCTATTCAAGCTAGAGAAATTTTGTATCACAAGCAACGGCTCAATCAGTATCTAGCTGAACATACTGGTCAACCTTATGAGCGGATTTCTGAAGATACTGAACGTGATTTCTTTATGTCTCCCCATGAAGCCAGGGAATATGGCTTAATTGACCAAGTAATTGACCGTCACGCCGCCGGTAGTCGTCCTGTAGCTCTGGTTTAGTTATTAGTTATTAGTTAGTGGTCATTGGTTAACTAACAACTGACCACTGACCACTGACACCAACTAAAATCCCGCAATTGGATCTGGTTGAGATTTGAGGTAAGTGAGAAAACTCCTTAATTCTTCTTCACTGAGCAGAGAACGCCCTCGTTTACTGTAGGTTTTCACCAGATAATCTTTTCCCTGTTCTGGTGTCCAGCCTAACCGCTCGATTTCTACATCTGTTTGGGCGATGACATCAGATAAATTTACTGGTTCTTTTTGTCTCCTCTTTTTACCAAGGGTTGACTGTACACCAGTATCCTCCTCAGGGGTATAACTACGAGGGGTAAAAGGAGTGACATGACTAGGATCACTAGGAGAGACTTCTGACAAGGGTTGATACTCTGGTTCTGCACTCGAAAATCTCGAAAATATTTCTGGTTTTGCAACTTTAGTATCAATTTTATCTTCTAGTAAGGGGGGTGTATGTATCTGTGTGTTACTGACAGAAGGAACAGGTTTTGATTCTTCTAAGTTAGATTTTATTGGTGGTGGAGCAACCAATGATGAGATAGATTTTGTCACTTCTGTCGCTACATTTTTGATCCCCAACACCGTCAAAGCTCGGTTTATGGCATGATCTTCCGCCGCTTCTACTGTTTCTGCTCCGGCGATCGCCGTCGCACGGGTGATACCTTCGAGTTGTATACTAACACGGACGATATATTTCCCTTGAAAAATTTCTATTAGCTCTGATATTATACAGCCGTTGGGGTACAAGTTATGGAATTGCGCCAACATCATACTTTCAATCATTTTTATCTGAATTTTCAAAAATAACACACCTTGCCACTTATGGAAAAATGCACAATAGACAATTGAAAACTCATAACTGTCAACCGTCAACTGACTAGATAAATTTTCCTCTACCCTTAAATGCTATACTAAATACCCAATTAGATATCTAGAAGTATTTTCTCACCAAGTGCGCCCGAAATCTACAATAATAAAGATCGGGTTCGCCCTCGCTCCTGGTGTTTTACTGCTTACCTGATTGTTATCAATTCTACATAAGGCAAAATTGGGGGTTTTCGGCAGTTTCTTAGGGTGAAGATATGGCTAACGCCACGCTATGCTATCAGTATCTGATGGCGTGAAATTACCTTCATTCTCAAGGACTAAACACCTGTGGTTAAAGCTGTGTATAGTTTTTGGATGCTAACCTTGAGTTCTTCAAACTAAGTCTCTCACTAACCCATAATCTAAGTTACCGAGTGGTTAATCATTGAGTATCAGGAGTGCATGATGGGTATTGTTTAGATAAAACTAGGGGTCACGCCAGCAAACTCTGAAATTGTTGTGCTGTGAGAAGTCACAAGGGGAGATTTCTCCTAGCGTAACCGCAACTAGGGTTAAGTCCATGCTGCGCTATCGGCAGCCTTACTTTCTCTACAAAACACTACGCGCGAAGTAGGGGTAATTCGTGTCACAGATGAGGGCGGACTGGCATGATGTAACCCAAGAGGAGGCAAGAGGCAATCATGCTGTTCCCTATTCCCTATTCCCTAAAAAATGATGTTTTGACCAAAGGTCGGTTCACTGCATGGAATTTTCAATCGCTACACTTCTTGCCAATTTCACAGATGATAAATTGGTGGCTCGTAAGGTTCTAGAAAAGAAACTAGGTTGTGAGGATGAAGAAAGTCTAGAAAAACTACAAATTACTTTGGATGTCCTGGAAAAAATTGGGCTTTTGGTTAAGGAACGGGGGAAATACCGCCGCATCACCGAGGAGGGCTTGATTGAGGCGAAACTGCGTTGTTCCAGTAAGGGCTTTTGCTTTGCAATTCAAGATAGCGAAGGCTCGGAGGATATTTACATCCGCGAAAGTCATTTGAGTAATGCCTGGAATGGCGATCGCGTTTTAGTAAGGGTCCTCAAGGAAGGTAGTCGTCGGCGCTCACCAGAGGGCGAAGTTAAGTTGATCATGGAACGATCTAATCACACTTTACTAGCCAGAATTAAACAGGTAGATGGTGGTTTTCGGGCTGTTCCTTTAGATGACAGATTGCTGTTTGAACTGAAATTACAACTCAACAGCATGAAGTTGGAAGCAGCAATTGATCATTTAGCTCACGTGGAAATTCTTCGCTACCCCTTAGCACAATATCCCCCCTTGGGGAGAGTGGTGCAAATCCTGGGTAGTGATGCCGAAGCCGCAGCCGATATAGATTTGGTAACTTGTAAACATGATTTATCCCGCACTTTCCCCGATCATGTCCTCGATGCAGCATCCAAGTTACCCAAGAAACTCCTCAAGGCAGACCTGAAAAATCGTCTGGATTTACGTGATGTTTTTACTTTCACTATCAAAACTGTCAACGGTGATGAGTCTGTATTTGAAAATGCCTTCAGTGTGGAAAAAACTAGCACCGATAATTGGCGATTACTATTTCACATTACGGATGTTTCTCACTATATTCAACCAGATGAAGCCCTAGACAGGGAAGCACTCAAGCGCGGTAAATCGGTGTATTTGGGAGAATTATTATTACCAATGTTGCCGCCCATGGTAATGGAACGGTGTTCTTTAGTCCCTGGTAGCGATCGCTTGAGTATGACTCTCATAATTACCATTAACCCCCAATCGGGAGCAGTGGTGGAATGGGAAATTCACGAGAGTGTAATCAATGTAGACTACGAGATTAATCAAGTAGAATTACATAGCATTTTCTGCGATGAAGTTACTAAAGTATCTGCCCAAGTACAAGAGCAATTACAAGATTTGCAAACTTTAGCTGTTGCTATTAAACAGACGCGCCTAAATCGTGGTAGCTTACAGTTGAATCTCCCACCCAGTCATAATCCTTACTATGATGAAGGGGCTTTGGGGTCTGTGGTGGTTAATGACTTACCTGGGCGATCGCTAATAACAGAGTTGGTAATATTAGTTAATCAACTGATGGCCGATCACCTGAGCGCTCTGGGAGTTCCTTGTCTTTGGCGAGTCCAAGGCACACCTGACCCCGAAGATGTGCAGGAAATGCTCAAACTGGCCGTTAATTTGGGTGTGGAATTAGGACTAGATCCAGAATTGGAAATCCAACCCCTAGATTATCAACACTTAACGGCCGCTTTTGCTGATTCTCCTTCGGAGCAAGTTCTCACCTATTTATTACAGGACACACTCAAACCCTCTGTCTACAGCACTACTAAAAGTTCTCATTTTGGACTGGCTTTGTCCCAATATGTTCACGTTACCGCCCCCTTGCGTCGTTACCCAGATATTCTCCTGCAACGGGTGTATCATAACTTACTGGAATATGGGCGCGATCGCCGGACTACCCGCGTTAAAGAACGGATTAACCTGCGCCACTCCTCCTGTCATGAAGAAATTAATTGGAATGTTCTCCCCCCAGAACTGCAACAAGAACTTCAAAGTGACCTAACCAGAGTTCTAGTACAGATTAACGACCGGGAAAAAGAAGTTCAAGAAGCTGAAGCAGATTTAGCCGGACTACAAAAAGCCTCATTAATGAAACAACGCATTGGTGAAATATTTCCTGGGGTGATTACTGGTGTTCAATCCTACGGCTTTTTTGTAGAAATTGAAGTACCAATAGAACCGCCCACAGAAGACAACTTAGCTAATACCTTACGGGTAGAAGGACTGGTTCACGTCAGTTCCCTGAAAGACGATTGGTATGAATATCGCGCTAGACAACAGGCTTTATTTGGGCGGAAAAATCGCGCTTCCTACCGATTGGGCGATAGCTGTATGGTGCAAGTCAAGAGCGTTGATTATTACCGCCAACAAATTGATTTAGTTACCGTTGGTGCTGATGGTTTACCCAAAAGTACGGGCGCAAATACGACCAATGACGATGCAGCAGATATTGATCCACCAAATCAAACAGAATCCTTTGAGCCAGAACTTGATGATGAGGAATAGTCCGTTGTCCATTGCCGTAAACTAATGACCAATAAAACCAAACCTTTAATCCTAGGCGTAACCGGGGCATCTGGTCTAATTTACGCCGTTCGCGCTCTTAAATTCCTCTTAGCAGCAGAATATCAAATTGAATTAGTAGCCTCTAAATCAACTTACACAGTTTGGCAAGCTGAACAGGAAATCCGAATGCCAGGAGAACCAGATAAACAAGAGCAATTTTGGCGAGAACAAGCGGAAGTTCCCCGACAAGGTAAACTCCGCTGTCATCCTTGGAGTGACGTTGGTGCCAGTATCGCCAGTGGTTCTTTTCGCACCTTGGGCATGATCATTATTCCTTGTAGTATGAGTACAGTTGCCAAACTTGCGGGAGGACTAAGTTCCGACTTACTAGAACGAGCAGCAGACGTACAAATTAAAGAAGGACGTAAACTGGTAATTGTCCCCAGAGAAACTCCTTTTAGCTTAATTCACCTGCGTAACTTAACCACCCTAGCAGAAACAGGCGTGAGAATTGTTCCCGCTATTCCCGCTTGGTATCACAATCCTCAAACTATTGAGGATTTGGTGGATTTTGTGGTTGCTCGTGCCTTAGATCAGTTGGATATTGATTGTATTCCTATACAGCGATGGCAAGGTCATTTGTAGTCAGTAAAAATTAAAAATTAAAAATTAAAAATTAAAAATTGAGTTCTTCTATTTTTAATTTTTAATTCCGTTTTTAGTAAACTACCGCAGATAAATTTGATCAACTTTATGATTTATTATGATTTATTTGGTGTGACTCTAATTCCGAAAACATCAGATTTTTCAGATGGAAGTGGTTGATGTATGGCGATTTTCCCCTAATGTATTTTTAACTCCTACTTTAACTTTAAATTTTTTATGGATGTAATTCGCTTAATTATCTTGGTGACAACAATCCTAGGACTAATAATCATATTAGTTCAAAATTTTGGGAATTCGCTGCCCCTGGTATTTTTGGGAATGCGAAGTCAATCATTACCATTAGGATTGTGGGTTTTATTGAGTATAATCGCTGGTGTTTTGACATCTTTAGTAATTACCAGGTTATTAAAATTTGCTACTAATTTGAATTTACCAGAACAACAATCTATACCCAAATCGCCACCGACTACTGCCCAGCGTGTTAAACAAAATACTCGACCCCCCAGCAGTCCCCCCCAACCTCCCGCGAGTCAATTTAATGATCAAGATGATTGGAATACAAATCAAGATCAAGATGATTGGGATGATGGTGAAAATTTAGAATCAGTACCAAAAACTTCTCCCACAAGTAATTCCCGAACTAGTTCCGTTTATTCCTACAGTTCCCAAGCACCACAAAATACTGCTGTCGGTAAAACGGAGGCGATTTATGATGCTGATTATCGGGTAATTATTCCTCCCTATAAAGAACCGAGCAAAAATCAAGCAGATGATGACGATTGGGATTTTTTTGAAGATGATGGTTTTGAGGATAAGGACGAAAATAAACCGCCTAAACGCTAATTTAAGACTATTACAAAGAGATTTCCTTTCTTCCTTCTTCATGCTATGAAGAGTCTTTGCGGTTGATTTAATCCTTATGTTTCTGGTGTGGATTACGACTACAATGGCCAAAATTAATCAAAAAAAGCCATAATAATTAATAATTTAACAGGAGAAAAAGACTGGTGACTAATTTATTAAAAGGGGTTAACCTCTACTTAATTGGGATGATGGGAGTTGGGAAAACAACGGTAGGAAAATTACTCGCACAGGAAATCGGTTATAGATTTGTTGATACAGATGAAATCATAGTTAAAGCAGCAGGTAAATCTATCAATGAAATATTTACCGAAAATGGTGAAGCTGATTTTCGTCAATTGGAAAGTGATGTTTTAGCTCAAGTCTGTGCCTATACTAAGTTAATTGTAGCTACAGGTGGCGGTATTGTCATGCAGCAGCAAAATTGGGGTTATCTTCATCATGGTTTGGTAGTTTGGTTAGATGTACCAATCCAAATAATATTAGAGCGCTTGGCGGAAGATAATACAAGACCACTGTTACAAAATGCCGATCCTCAAGGTAAATTAAGCTTGCTTTTAGAACAACGTCAACATAAGTATTCCCAAGCTGATTTACATATTACCATTACTGCCACCGAAACACCAGCAGAAATTGCCACCCGCATCTTAACAACAATTCCCAGTATTTTGAAAAAGCAATAATTCCTGCTGGAAATAATCACAATCTGTATGTATTTGTACACCCGTATCTGATTCTATCTATAAAAAGGCAGAGAAAGCGGGTAATTTCTTATCAAAAGAAAGATGTAAAATTGCCATATCAAGAGTTGAATAGAATTTATATTCTCTAGTCATCCTTTGTGGATAAAATCTATGAATATATTTTCTCTTGATGAACTCAAAAATTTAGTCCAAAATCCTCAGTATCCCTGCGTTTCCCTGTATCTACCTGTAGAAAGATTGGGAGGAGAAACACGACAAAATCCCATTCGGTTTAAAAATTTAATTCGAGAAGCGGAAAAACGCTTAGATGAAATCGGTTTACGTCCTACGGAGTCGGTAAATTTGCTTAAACCAGCGATGGAATTAGACAATATTGGTTTTTGGGAAAATCAAAATCAGGGATTGGTAATTTTTAGTTCCCCCAATCTATTTCGTTACTATTGTTTACCAATTTCCTTTCCCCAATTGGCAATTGTTGGCAAGAATTTTCATATCAAACCTTTACTAGAACTGATTAATAATGATGGAAAATTCTATATTTTAGCATTGAGTCAAAATCATGTCAAATTTTACTCAGGAACGCGCTACAAATTGGATGAAATAGCAGTAGAAAATATGCCGCAAAATCTAGAGGAAACACTTCTAGAAGATGAATTTCAAAAAGGTGTACAGCACAGAGTTGGTACACCTAGAAGTGTAAGTTATGCCGCTCAACAACCGGGTTCTGTCCATGGACAGGGTAGTTCAGATCGGGAAAAACATGAGCGAGAGATTTTAAATTTTTGTTATGCTGTTGATACTGCATTACATGAAACTTTACGAGATGAAAAAGCCCCTTTAATATTAGCAGGAGTAGATTATTTATTACCAATTTACCAAAAGGCTAATACCTATCCACATTTTTTAGAAACAGGTATTACTGGCAATGTAGAACTGATGAAAACAGAAGAATTAAATCGTGCAGCCTGGGAAATTGTTTCTCCTTTATTTCAACAGGAATATGAAGATATAATGGCTGTTTATCTGCAATTAGCGGGGGAAGAAAGTACCAAGATTACTAATGACATAAAAACAATTATTCCTGCTGCTTATTATCAAAGAGTTGATACCTTGTTTGTGCCTTTAAAACAACATATATGGGGTAAATTTGATTTACCAAATGCCACAGTTGAATTACACCCAGAACCAGCACCAGATGATGAAGATATGTTAGATTTTGCCGTGATTCACACCATATTAAATGGTGGTAGAGTTTATACTCTTGAACCAGAAGCAATGCCTAGCGGAGTCAAAGTAGCGGCTATTTGCCGATATTAATTTGATATTAATTGATATTAATCTCTAGTGGTGTGTTTTCTTTCGTGGACAACACACCCAATAGAGGTATGTAATGGGAAAATAGTCCCCTCCTTCCTGGCGCTGGGGTTAGAGATTAAAATTACAAAACAACTTTTAAAGCTTGTTCAATTATATCTACATATTCCTCTACTTTATACATCCGGTAAGCTTTTTTGTCAATTTGATTTTTGATTTCCATTTGTCTAAGTAAAACTGTTTCTAAATCTGATCTACCAACTTCCTGCTTAACTCTCTGTCCAATAATTTCTAAAGCCCTAAGATTACTAAATCTATCTTGATCATATCTATTAACTTTTAAAACATCAAAAGTAATATTAACTAAGTTTCCTATTTCCCGCGATAATTTTTGTTTACGACGAAAAGATGAATCAAATTCAGTTAAATAAATCAGTCTTACTAACATATATCTCCGTAAATAGGGGTTAGGAATATTCACATTAGCTATTTCTATCCATTTTCTATCACTTTCCTTCCAATCTTCATCATCAGTTACTTCTCCCCAAATAATATATCCATTTGCACTAGGTTCAATTTTCAATTCTAGTAAATGTCCTTCTTCATTAGCATGAGGACTTTCCCATTCAATATCTACAGCATAATCACTAGATAATTTGTGATATTCATTTAATGATACTTCTTTACTAGGAAATGCTGAAGATTTACCTTCATAAGTTGTGATAATTTGATAACGAATTTGCCAAATATCATGGGCTTCACGACTTAATTTAGCTAACTCTTGATAGTCATGATGATTTTCTTCATTAAACTGAGGAATTGGTAAATCACCAACTTGATTTTCAAAATATTCAAATATTCCTTTTCCTGTCAATTTACCAATTCCACCTAATGCAGTATAACGAAATTCCAGAACTTGAGAATTAAGTAAAGCAACCAAAGCGTATAGTTTATCAAGTTTTAAATCATCTGGATCATAACAATATATATCTCGTAGGAATATAGCTGTAGTATCTGTTAGACCTGCTAAATTACCTTCTAAATCAACACTAAATCTATTACTAGTGGCACGATATGGACATAAAATTTTAGGTCGAAAATGAGAGTGTTGATCTTTACGTCTTGATCTGTGTAGAGCATACCATTCACAACTTCCTTCCTGATAAGCTGCTCTGGTTTCTAGCTTGTTTCTATTTGCAAGTAAATACTCTTGAATTGCTATTGATAAATCTTCAAATTTTTCACTACTTTCAATATACAATAGTTGAGAATTATCCGGTATAAAGCCATAGGCTAAAATTCCCGAATTTTTGACTATTTGGTATAGTTTTTCTTTGGTAAAGTTAGATGGAAAACCCTGCTCAGGTGCGAAAATCTTATTTTCTCCTGTTTGAATACCCTGCTCTACTAAATCACATTCAGGTAATTCTCTGAGTTTCACACCTTGAGAATCAATTTTATGAAAAATATCATTATATGGAGATATTTGCCAACGATGATCATTTAAGTTAGATTGAGTAATATTTACCTGAGTTACACCTTGACTTAAATGTAAAGAACAATCATCACTGATAAAGGTTTTTTTGACAACATCAAGATCCAACACATAGAAAGTTGTAAATATATCTTCTGGTTGAGGTTTTTTTCTTTGAAATTCAATAATACAAGTAGCAATTCCCGCTTGAAAAACTTGATGTCCTAAAAAATCAATAATATTGACTATTTTGGTATTTTTACAGATAAATTCTCGTAAACTTCTAGATTTATCACCTTGAATAAAAGCACGAGAAATAATAAAACTTAAATAACCATCTACTTTTAAAATTTCAAATCCCCGACGGAAGAAATAAAACAAAATATCAGTTTTATCAGTGTAAATATCAGGATAGGCAAATTTTAACCATTTTAATTCTAATGCACCTCTACCAAAGGTTGAATCAACATTAAAATAAGGAGGATTACCAATGATTACAGAAAACCCTTGTTCCGATTTTGGTAATCTCGGATCAAAAATATGGGAAAATTCAATCTCCCAATTAAATGGACGTTTAATAATTACCTCTTCTTGAGCAGTTTCTAAACTCATAAGTTCAGATTTAACTCTCGCTAATTCAGCAGATGTCCAATTTTCTAAAGTTGATTCTAAAGTTTGTTCAGAATTAATATTTTCTGTAATCAATTCTCGTATTGCTTCTATTTCTGATCCTTCAGCTTCTCTATTTTTAATTCTATAAACTACCGAATTGATACTTTCATCACTAGCAAAAAAAGCAGTTAAAACAGAATTAACTTGTTGATTAATACTTGCAATTGTATTTTCTAAATTACTAACTGCTTGATTTCTTTCTATTTCACTTTGATTAGTATCTCTAGCAAGATTAGCTAAATTTGCGACTATTGTTAATTGTTGAGAAAAAAGTTCTAAATTAGTGGGACTATGAATTAAACTATCTCCAACGCGAATATTTAAAGTCAGCGCTGGTAAATGAGAATATATAGAACCATTGCGTCTACCATATTCTCCAGGACGCGCACGTAATAATCTTGTCCATAGTGATAATTTTGCTAATAATACTGCTTGGGGATCTCGATCTACTCCATGTAGCATTTTGACTAAAATTTGTTCTTCAGGATTAATAATTGGTTGAGGTGCTACATGACTAAATAAATCAAAATTTTTGGGTATTTTCGCATTTTGACAAGCGAGATTATAACGTTTAATTTCTGTTAATAAATAATCAAATGCACTTAATAAAAATAAACCTGAACCACAAGCAGGATCAAGAACTGTAATTTCTAAAACTGATTTTGCGACTACATGAGATTGCTGTAATTCACCCCTTTCTAATAACCCAATAGCTTGATCAATTTTAGGTTTTACTAATGGTTGCAAAGATTGATAAACAATGCGACGGACTATATAGTTAGGAGTATAGAAAATACCTTCTTTTTTACGAGTTTTTTGATTTTCTAAAATTTGCACAACATCGTTAACAAGAATTAATTGATGGGCTAAAAATTGTTCATAAGCAGTACCTAATATATCCTGGGTTAGAGTGGTGAAATCATAGTTATAAATTGAACGATAATTAGCTAATGTTCCAGTAATTGTATCAAGTATACCTGCCTGTGGTACTGCATTAATGACAATAATTGATTCTAAATATTTAACATCAATTGTTAATTCATCAATCCAAGAAGGTTGAAATAACTCAGTATTATAGTCTAACCATGTACTCCGAAAAGCCTGTCTTAGTTGTTCGATAAAAGGCAAGTTGGGAAAAGTTTGTTGCCAGTTATAATAAACTCTACCCAGATAATTAAATGGCATTTCTCGGCTAAATGTCTCTAAAAGTCTAATTAATAGAAAACGATTTAAAATGATTTGCGCTGCTTGACGAATTTTCTCTAAACTTAAATCAGGTTGGGATTTTTTAATGCCATTAGCAAGAATGACGCGCCAAATTTTCAGGTCTGTTAAAAATTTTGTTCCTAATTCTTCTCTAGTTTTTTCACTATAAAATGCTTCTAAACGGTTACTAGATAAATTTTCACGATGCAGACAAGTATATACTCTATTTACCAGTTCAGGATCATTTTTTAGCTCCTCAAGTGTAAATGACCAAAAAGGTTTTCTATCTTGTAATCTTAAAATGTGCCATTCCCGAAAATTAGATAAAATAATCCAAAGTACAGGTTCTTGTGTACCAATATCTAAACTATAGTTTCTCAGGTAATCTAAAACTTGTTGTGTATTGGTTTCCCAGATATTTTTGTCCCATAAACTTTTAGCTTCAAACATCAATTTTGGATGTTTTCCTTCTTGATTACGTAATAAATAATCTACCCATGTAGTAGTGCCAATTAAGCTGCGAATTGATCCTTCAAGTGTCCGATATTCTGTTGTATAACCTAGTGCATCGAGAAAAGGGACAATCAGACTATCTTTTGTATTTTCTTCTGGTTTACCAGTCCGAGATGAAGCCAGCATAGTTTCTGCTGTCGTTATTAAATTAGTCAGATGTTGTTGAAATTTTGGGAATGACATTTATATAAAAATCAATGAACTATGGGGATTGCTATATTATCTATAATAGTTGTTTTTTATGTTATTGATGATAGAATTAAGAAAAATTTACAAATTTCCTAGTTGCTTGCGTGCTGCTGCTAAAATTAATCTTTGTTCAGCACGAGCGATCGCTTTATAAGTCTTTTCTACAGCTTCCAGTTCTACAGAAATAGAAGTAATGCCCCATTCTATTAACTTATCAATTATTTCTGGATAAAGTGCCGGAGCTTGACCACAGATAGAACAGGGAATACCTCCAGCTTGAGACATTTGAATTAATTGAGATATTGCTTTCATCACTACTGGATGACTTTCATCAAATATTGTTGCAAATTTTCCCTGTTCTCGATCTACTCCTAATAATAATTGAGTTAAATCATTTGTGCCAATGGAAATACCCATCACACCAGCTTTAATATATTCAGGTAAAAGAAATAGTATACTAGGAACTTCTGCCATGATCCATAATTGAAACTGATGGTTTTTTATTAACCCAGATTCCGCAACTTTATCACGACAAAATACAAATTCTTCCACAGTGCGGACAAAAGGTAATAGCAAATTAATATTTCTATAACCAGATGCTTGGACTATCGCTAAAGCTTGTAATTCCAATTCAAAAATCGCCGGATACTGCATATAATTAAAAACACCCCTCTCACCGAGAATTGATGACTGTGATAAGAGGGAATCTGCACTCAATGATGTTAAATTATAGGCTGGTAAATCTAAAGAACGATAAAAAATAGGTCTAGGTAAAAAAGCGCGAGCAAACTCCATAATTTGCTCAGATAATAACTCTAATAATTCCTTTTTTCTTCCTTCTAGTAACCATTGTTGAGGATGTTTTCCCTTGAGGATATTTAATATCATCAATTCCGAACGTAATAATCCCACACCGTCTACAGGTAAACTTTGTACTTGTTTAATTAATTGAGGTTGACTTAAATTTACCATTAACCTAGTGGCAATTATTGGTAAATTTGTAAATTGATGATCTGATATTTTCTCATCATTCATTGTTTTTTCCATCTCCGCAATCGGAAAATTTTCCTCTTCTTCTGTCAGACGATATATTTCTCCTTTGTCACCATCTAGTAATAATTTTTCACCTGATTGTAAAATAGTCGTCGCACCCGTGGCACTAATCACCGCAGGAATACTTAATTCTCTGGCTAAAATTGCACCATGACTAGTTAATCCGCCTTGTTCCGTAATAATGCCAGCAACACCCCGTAATAATGGTAAATAATCAGGAGTAATGACTGATGTAATCAGAATTACATCCTTGGGAACTTGTAGCAATTTTTGCGCTGAATTGAGAATATAAGCATTAGCAATAATTCTGCCCCTAGCTGCCCCAATACCTTGAATAAATTGGATATTCGGTTTTATCGGTTGGGGAACAGTAACCTCTGTAATATAGATTTTAGAGGTAGAGGCTAAATATGAGGGGACAAGTTTCCATTTTACAGTTAAAGTTGTACCCAGTTCACCAACTAGGCGATTTCCTAAAACAATTAATTCTTGTAAATATGCTTCTGGTAAAGCGTATTCTTGTTGTTGAGATTCTGGTAAAAGATAAGTCGGTAAACAATTATGATTTGATGTTAGCTGTAATTCTTCACTGGCTAAATGTGTGCCATTATCAAGACCATAAGCCAAAATTTTATTCCCCAATTGTCTTTCTAAAACCACCCCGGTTTCCGGTTCTATGTAGTAAACATCTGGTAATACTTCACCATTAGTAATTGCTAAACAATCGCCCCAAGTAGCTTCAATATCATAAGCCAAGGGGTTAATATTCAGGACACCAGAGGCAATGCAAGAATCAACTGGTTGTACTAATACTCCTAAATTAATTTGTGGTAAAGTAATACCCATACTCCGCCAATATAGTAAACTTCTAGCACGGAATAATTGACTGTAAAGTAACTTTAAAGCTGCCCCAATTTCCGCTTCTTCGCAAGGACAAAATACCGAATCTAATAACCCGGTCACATTTTTCATTTCTTGATTACTTGATATTGCCAGACTAGGGCGCAAAATTAAACTACTTCCTGGCCATTGTTTAGCAGCTGCAAAAATTGTCCTTAGCCAATGAGGTGGGACACTGGCCGAGATAATTTCCTGACGCAAGCGGCCAGCTACCTGCTGAAGTTGTCGCCAATTATTTACATCTAAGTGTAGAGAAGAATGAGGTAAATCAGCAATTAAAGACTCTGAACTGTTGAGATTTTCTAGGAATTGCTGTAAAACATCCGCTGCTACCACAAAACCAGGGAGAACAGGGTAGCCTCGTTGTTGAATTTTGCTTAAGTAAAACGCTAAAACGCCGACTTTAGCGCGGTCTTGTAGTGTGATTTTGTCAAGCCAATAGAGTTTATCCACTCAATTCATTAGGTGTCCGTTTATATGGTAATTCTGTTTTACCTGAAAGTTGTTAAATATGACTGATGGGGGAGTCAGTAAGTAGTCAGACAAGTTAAATTATTAAATATTATTGATTAAATACTTTTTGTTACTATACTACCAATTAATATCAAAAATGAACTATATTTTGTTTTTATTTGTTTTTAACTCCACATATTCCACCGTTGAACTATTTAACACCTACAGAACTTGACAAATCCTTATTATATTACCAGCAGTGATTGGTTGAATACCGGGCTGCGTCTATGTTTGGCACTGTTTATTGGGGCTATAATTGGCCTGGAAAGGCAAATTAAAAACAAGCCGGCTGGTTTAAGAACTCATATGCTAGTCAGTTTGGGTTCATCTGTGTTTACTCTAATTACTATCCAAACAGGTGGAACACAACTTAGTGCTGATGCTATTAGTCGTGTAGTGCAAGGTATCGCTGCTGGAGTGGGATTTTTAGGCGCTGGGGAGATTTTGCGTCAATCTTCCCAAACATCAAAATCTCCAGAAGTTCACGGATTAACTTCTGCTGCTGCAATTTGGGTATCCGCTGCTTTGGGAATTGCTGCTGGGTGTGGTTTATGGCAATTAGGATTAATGGGCGCTATTTTAACTGTAATTATTTTACACATTTTTAAAAGACTAGAAAAATTTAATTAGTTGTCAATTACCCATTACCCATTACCCATTACCCATTACCCATTACCCATTACCATTTTCTGATATTTTTCCCGCACTCACAGATAGAATCTGGGAAGATTTTAACCATTGAGAATCAAAAGCACCTAAATGAGTAGTAGTAATCAAAGTTTGAAATCGGTCTTGAATAGCATCAAGTAATTGACCTTGACGGGATGGATCTAATTCAGCTAAAACATCATCTAATAATAACAAAGGTGGTTCATTAATCACTTCTTCAATTAATTGTAATTCGGCTAATTTCAAAGCTAAAACCAATGTTCTTTGTTGACCTTGAGAACCATATTTTCGCGCCGGAGTTTGATTAATAATTAATTCTATTTCATCGCGGTGGGGTCCAACTAAAGTTATGCCTCGATGTAATTCAGTAATCGCTCTTTGTTGTAGTTTAGCAAAAAAATCACCTTGTAATTCATGGGCAGAATTTTTTTCTATTTTTTCTAAAGGAATATTAGCAGCATATTTAATCTCTAGATTTTCCGATGCTCCACTAATACTATTATGCCATGCAGAAGCTAGGGGAGACAATCTTTGAATGGCTCTATCTCGTCTCAAAATTACCCTTGTACCAGCGGTAACTAATTGTGCATTCCAGATAGCTAATTCTGATTGTAGAGACTTTTCTTGTGTATTGATATAGCGTTTTAAGAAAGCATTGCGTTGGCGTAAAATTTGGTTATATTGATGTAAAATATGGGCATAAACTGGTTCTAATTGAATTAATAATGTATCCAACCAATGACGACGACCGACCGGACTACCCCGCACCAATTCTAAATCTAAACTAGAAAATTCTACTGCATTGAGGACACCTAAAAAGTTCATTTGTTTAGGAACTATTTCCCCATTAATAGCGACGGTGCGACGACCTTGACGACGGAGAGTGAGGGTTAAATCACTATTGCTATGAATCCTTTGTAAATTAGCACTAATTTGGGCTGTAGATTCACCTTCTTTAATTAAATCATGATCTCGTGTCATGCGGTGCGATCGCAATGTTGCTAATAATTCTACAGCTTCCAATAGATTTGATTTTCCTTGAGCATTATTACCCACCAAAATAGTTTTAGCAGCGGTAAATTCAACTTTTTGATCTTGGTAATTACGAAATTGTTTCAGGTGTAAAGTTTTTAAATACATATATATAACATATATAGGACTCCTATTTGATTTTTGATAGCTTGCGTGGCGTAGCCATACAAGACTCAGTAGGTATCAATTCTGTCCTTCCTGTTCCCTATTCCCTATTCCCTATTCCCTATTCCCTGTTCCCTGTTCCCTTGTTATAACGACAATTTTTAACGCCAACCTGCTTAAGGTACTGTCACCAAATCTAATTGGTACTTTTGAGAATCGCTGTCAATGCGTATAAATTCATTTTCCGGGTTATAGGTTGCAAATTTGCTCAGATTATCCTCTTTGTTGATAGCATTTTCTAAATAAGCTGAGGCTAATGTTGAAGTTACATAAATATTTCCATGTTGTTTGAACGCTTGTATTAGTTCAGATTCCTCTGGATAATCTTTGACTAAATGTTCTGCTAGAAATCCTTTTAAAATTATTCCTCTCAAGCCCGTTTTGTTGTATCCTGCTTTGGCGATCATCAATGATATATTATCAGAATTGAGATCAGGTAAATTATCGTAATCTTCAAAAAACGGGCAAAAAACTTTCATCAGATTTTTGACAGGATTTTTAACTTTCCCGTAATTGGGATCTTGTTGTTTTCTACGTTTCGATTCACCCATGATATCTATTTCCTAATTAGGGTTTGCTGAATAAGTTGTCTGTGAAAGCAGGTAACAGGTAACAGGTAACAGGTAACAGGTAACAGGTAACAGGTAACAGGTAACAGATAACAGATAACAGGTAACAGGTAACAGGTAACAGGGAATAGGGAATAGGGAACAGATAAGAAACAAAAGTTACTGAGTTTAAAGCTCAGTCAAGAAAAAGATGTTTTTAAAAGATGCGTAGCACGAAAAAAAACAGTGTCATTATTTCAATCTCATGTTTTTAAACTTAAACATGAGTTTTTTCTGTTCCCTGTTGCCCGTTCCCTGTTCCCTCTGAAATCCTGTTAATTTGCAAGTCCTGATTCTGAGAATTTACCCATTAAACATTTTTTTGTCCCCTAAAGCGGAAAAATAATTTCTCACCTTCAATCCAGACAAACATTAAAGCACTAAATGCAATACAAATTCCTAGTTCTTGTAAACTGAGTGCATGAGTACCAAAGAAACTTCGCAGGGGGGGAACATAAATTAACATCAATTGCAAAATTGTCGTCACAATGACTGACCCCAATACAAAGATATTAGAGAAAGGATTCATTTCAATGGTAAGTCTATTATTAGAACGAATGGCGATCGCATGACCCATTTGTGCTAGACATAATGAAGTAAATACCATTGTTTTCCAAGTATCTTCATGTCCTTGATATCCAGGTGCGTGAGAATGTTGATAAGCCCACTGCATGAGAATAATGGTAATAATGGCGAAAACAATCCCAATGCGAATCATATAAGCACCCAAACCTCTCGCAAAAATACTTTCACGGGGACTAAAGGGGGGACGCTGCATCACATCAGGTTCAGGAGGTTCTACAGCCAGTGCTAAAGCTGGTAAACCGTCTGTAACCAAATTCATCCAGAGAATTTGCAAAGGACTCAAAGGAACACCGCCCAAATTTAACAAGGGTGCGGCCGCAATGGTGAGAACTTCTCCAATATTACTACCAAGAATATACTTGATAAACCTGCGAATATTAGTATAAACAACTCTACCTTCCTTAGTGGCAGCGACTATGGTGGCAAAATTGTCATCTAGCAGGATCATGTCGCTGGCTTCCTTGCTCACATCTGTACCTGTGATGCCCATGGCAATGCCTATATCAGCTTGTTTGAGGGCGGGAGCATCATTCACGCCATCGCCTGTCATAGCCACAAATCGCCCGCGTCGCTGCAATGCTTGCACAATTCTTAATTTGTGTTCTGGGGAGACCCTGGCGTAAATACTCACTAGGTCTACCTGTGCTTCTAATTCCTGGTCACTTAGTAGTTGCAATTCCTTACCAGTAAGAACTCTATCACCTTTTTGGGCGATTCCTAAATCAATAGCGATCGCCTGGGCGGTTAATTGATGGTCGCCAGTAATCATTACCGGACGAATACCAGCGTGGCGACATTCTTGGACCGCAGCCCGCACTTCTGGCCGGGGCGCGTCTAACATTCCCACCAGTCCCAACCAAACTAAATCTACCTCAGAAATGTCCTCTGAACCATCGGCAGGAACTTCCCTCAAGGGTTTATAAGCAAAACCTAAGACCCGCAAACCTTGACTGGCCATTTGGTCATTAGCTACTAGAATTTGGCTGCGTTGTTCGGCGTTGATAAAAACAGCCTTATCACCTAAATGGATTTTTGTACACCTTTCCAGAGTTAATTCTGGTGAACCCTTGGTGAACATGAGATATTTTTCCGATTCGACAAAACCAGTAATAGCAGGGTCAATAGCTATTAAAGAAGATTCGCCAGTAGCCACAGCTTCTATTTGACAAATCACACTCATGCGCTTCCGTTCAGAGGAAAAGGGAAATTCTGCTACACGAGGTAATTTACTATACCATTGGTCCTGCTCAATTCCTGCTTTCCCCGCCAAAGTAACTAAAGCCCCTTCCGTGGGGTCGCCTAAAATTACCCATTGTCCTTGTTGTTGTTGCAAAACAGCATCATTACAAACAGCACAGGGAACAAGCAGGGCGGAAAT
Organism: Anabaena sp. FACHB-1391; assembly: GCF_014696755.1. Lineage (NCBI taxonomy): Bacteria > Bacillati > Cyanobacteriota > Cyanophyceae > Nostocales > Nostocaceae > Anabaena > Anabaena sp. FACHB-1391. The sequence continues at coordinate 66,907 of NZ_JACJQS010000005.1, forward strand.
TTCTGGAAATTCATCTAAACTGGCTTTTTTACCATGTAAGTGAAAATCTCCAATAGGAGTATAACCATCCCCAGAGACACGAAAGGTGGAATTATTGGTATAAACTGACTGGACTACCATTTTATTTTGAGTCAGAGTTCCGGTTTTGTCAGAACAAATAGTAGTTACAGAACCGAGTGTTTCTACTGCTGGGAGTTTGCGAATTAAAGCATTATGTTTGACCATGCGCTGAGTTCCCAAAGCCAGGGTAACGGTAATTACAGCCGGTAAACCTTCGGGAACTACCGCCACAGCCATACTTAAAGAAACTTCTACTAATTCTTGTAAATTTTTCCAGCCTATTCCTTTAGTTAGATCATGAATAAGTCCACCACCAACGACTATGGCTACAAGAATTAAAGAACCGCTGACCAGGACATTACCCAGTTGGGTCATGCGTTGCTGTAGGGGTGTAGGTTCACCGTCCACAGATTGTAACATGATAGCAATTTTACCTAATTCCGTGGCCATTCCCGTGTTAGTTACCAACACCTTAGCCCGACCTTGGACAACTTCCGTGCCTTGAAAAACTGAATTGAGGCGATCGCCTAAAGGTGCATCTTCTGGTAATGTGATTATAGCTTGCTTATTAACAGCCTCAGCTTCACCCGTTAAAGCAGATTCACGCACTTGTAAATTAGATTGTTCTATTAAGCGACCATCAGCGGCTATTTGCACTCCAGCTTCCAGCAGCATCACATCCCCTGGGACTAGATCCTTGGCTGCTATATCCCCCAGTTTACCGTCACGCAGGATTCGCACCGAAGGAGAAGATAGTTTTTTCAAAGCTGCTAAAGCTTTTTCGGCCCGGCTTTCTTGGACATAGCCCAAAATACCGTTAAGAATAACGATGGCCATAATGGCAATTGTATCCTTAAATGGCACTTCACCGGGTTTTAAGTCCCCCCTAGACAAAGCCATCAAATCCAAAAAACCAGAAATGAAGGCAACTGCAATCAACATCAATAACATGATATTGGTAAACTGATCTAGGAGAATTTGCCAAGGGCTACGACCTCCATGTTCTTCTAGTTCATTCGTTCCATATTTTTGACGACGCTGTTCAACTTCTTGGGACGTTAAGCCGTTGTTTGCGTCACTATCTAGCATTTCTAGGGCTTTATCAACTGCCAAACCATGCCAGATGTTGGTAGCTTCAGGTAAAGAATGAGCAGACATTGTGTAAGTTACAGGAAATGGTTACAAGATTCGATCATAATTTAGCAATGTCCGAAAATGGGGAATTTGTGGTTATTAGTTATTAGTGAGTGGGGTTATTGACAGAGTGGGGTTATTGACATACCTTCTCTTCCTTTCATGAGCGAGGATTCCTTGACACTTCACTGACTGGTGCTACCTAAGAGTAGTCTGATCTAGTCTGGAGTGTCCGTTTATAGTCTCCCAATGCCCTGTGGCGACTATATCTAGTTTACTATAAAGCTGTCCTAGAAGGACGGGGCTTGTATCCGATTTTTTTTCGGTCAGAAAATGTGGAATTGGGTAATTGGGTAATTGGGTAATTGGGTAATTGGGTAATTAGGAAAGATTCTTCCTTGTTCCCTATTCCCTGTTCTCCAGGACTTACGCACAGGTCAGGGAATAATGAACCATCGAAGCAAGCGAAAGCTGCAGCAAAGCCTCCCCAAGAGGAGCGAAGATCACAAATAAGAGAGGCTTTGGGAGATATTTTGCGTAAGTCCTATTCCCTAAATAACAACTGACGTTAAAAAGTAATAATTTATGACTACTATGCTCAATAACACGAGTTTCCCACTACCCAGTTTGACAGTGAACCAAAATTTTGAACAGCAAAGAATTATTAGGCCAATTACTGCTGCTACCCTGTACGGTATCGCTTTTACCGAAAATAGACTCATTGCTATTGATACAATTAAAGGTCATTTATTAGAAATTGACCCCCTCAGCGATAACAGCAAAATTATCAATCCCCACCAAGTCCGTGAATTTAAGGAAGTTACCGGGTTAGCTATGTCGCAAGGTTATCTCTGGGTAACTCGTGGTAATAGTGTCTACTCTTGCAAATTCGCCTCTTTAGGTTTAGAACATTTTGTGACTTTACCATACCCTGCTGACGGGGTTGCTGTTTGGGAATCTACCGTTTATGTCAGTTGTCAAAGACTTGGCTATATTTTAATTTTTGACCGTGATACCCGCAGGGAAATCACTAGATTTTACGCCCCTGGTGTCGGCATAGAAAATTTAGCAGTGACAAAAGAAACTCTGTGGATATGCGATCGCACGGAACAAACTGTTTACTCTATGGATAGGGCAACCGGGGAAGTCCGTTTCAGTGTTCTTACTCCTTTTGATTCCCCAACGGGTATCGCTGTTTATGGACAGGATGAGGCAGGTAAAGATCGTCTGTATGTGGCATACTCTAGTGAAGAACCTTACATCCGCGATAACCCTAATGCTGATCCCTGTTATGAGTTAACATACCGCGATCGCACATTCATTCATGCTCTACAATATCATTACCAGGAGGATAAACGCTACGCCCTTTCTAATGGTTATCTCATAGAAATGTCTTATCTTGAGGAAATTTCCCCCCTTGATGAGGTTTATTTAAGCGATATAGAATGGCGTATTGCCCTACCCTCAGAAACGGAACGGCAAAAAGTTAAGCAAGTTGAAGCGATTGGCTTACCCTTCACAGAAGAAATCATTGACGGACAAAGGGTAGCGGTTTTTAAATTTGACACCCTCACCCCCGGAGAACGCCACATATTTGGCTGGAAAGCACTTGTGGAAGTGTGGAGTATTAAATATCGCATTACTCCCAGAGACGTGGAAAAGTTACCAGAACTGCCACCAGAATTAAAAACTCGCTATCTGGTAGATGATGATGATTTAGCAATGGATACGGATATTGTGATCCGTGCGGCCAAGACAGCTATCGGTTCAGAAACTAACTTGTTACGGAAAATGTACAGTATCCGCAACTACGTCTATGATCAATTATCTTATGGTATTAAACCCCATATTGATTCGCCAGATGTGGTTTTAGAGCGTGGTGTTGGTTCCTGTGGAGAATATGTGGGTGTATTACTGGCACTTTGTCGCTTGAATGGTATTCCTTGTCGCACCGTTGGTAGATATAAATGTCCAGTTTATGCTGAACATCAGGGAGTTCCCCTCCAACCCGATTTTAATCATGTTTGGTTAGAATTTTATATTCCCGGTATGGGTTGGTTGCCCATGGAATCTAATCCTGATGATCTCGAAGAAGGTGGACCATATCCTACACGCTTTTTCATGGGTTTATGCTGGTATCATATCGAAATTGGCAAAGGTATATCCTTTGAAACTTTAAGCCAGAATGGAGTTCGCTTGACTAAAGAAGATATTTCACTAGGTGATTTAGCTATTAACCATATTCGGTTTACAATCCTGAAAGAATTACCGCCTTTTTAAGGTTATTTTTCCTTTCTTCCGGTCTTTTTCTCGTTCCCAGTCTCCAGACTGGGAGTCCACCGGGAGGTTCTAAGCCATTATGCTTATGCTCTGCGTGGGAATGGAAATCCAGGAAAATATAGGAGGTAAGCTGTACTGCATTTAATTTGTACAATTATAGCGGGCAGGATGCCCACACCACAAGATTTGGCCATAAAGATTTGGCCATATTAGAATTGTACAATTTAGCTGCGTAACGGTTGACATTAGGACTGTTAAGTGAGAGAAATTACGTTGGGGATAATTGCAGCTTAGTGGCTGTTCTACAGCTTTGCGGCATATTTCCTGATAGTAAATAGTAATAATGATGCACGGGAGAGAGTGGTAATATGAGCAACCCTAGTAATTCCGGTAAGATAAAATTTGGTACTGATGGATGGCGCGGAATTATTGCTGATGATTTTACTTTTCCAAATGTGCGGAAAGTAACCAGGGCGATCGCTAGTTATCTGGAAACTGCCTATACTAAGGACAGACCTGTTTTAATCGCCTACGATACCAGGTTTTTAGCCGACGAGTTCGCCCAAACATCTGCCGCAGTTTTAGCAGATTTGGGTTGGAATGTACAAATTACTGACCGGGATTGTCCCACCCCAGTAATTGCCTACAATGCCCGTCTCCTCAATTCTGCAGGGGCTTTGATGTTTACTGCTAGTCATAATCCTGCACCTTATTGTGGGATTAAATATATACCCGATTATGCAGGTCCGGCAACTCCAGAAATTACTGATACTATTGTCGCCAATATAGAAACGGCATCCGATGAATTACCTGGAAGTAACCCATCTGGTACAATTTCTACTTTTGATCCCAAACCCGATTATTTGCATTTTATCTACACCTTGTTGGATGTGGAAAAAATTAAAAGTGCAAATTTAAAGGTCAAATATGATGCCCTTTATTCTACCTCTCGTGGTTATTTAGATGAAGTCCTGCAACAGTGTGGTTGTCAATTAGAAAGTTTTCACACCTGGCGAGATGTGCTTTTTGGGGGTGGTATGCCTGAACCCAAAGGGGAACAGTTAGTTGAGTTGGTGGCCGCTGTCAAGGCTGATCATGCGGATTTGGGTTTGGCTACCGATGGTGATAGCGATCGCTTTGGTATTGTTGATGAACAAGGTAATGTCCTCACTCCCAATACAGTGTTGTTACTCCTAGCACGACATTTGATTAAAAACAAGGGTAAAAGCGGTGCGATCGTTCGGACTGTGGCAACTACGCACTTATTAGATAATTTTGCAGCTAAGTATGGGCTGGAAATTTATGAAACTGCGGTGGGTTTTAAATACATTGGTGAGAAAATGCGGGAAACCGCCGTTTTGATTGGTGGGGAAGAATCCGGTGGTTTAAGTATCATTGGCCATATTCCTGAAAAAGATGGGGTTTTAGCAGATATGCTAGTGGCTGAAGCGATCGCTTATGAAGGTAAGCCTTTAAGTCAGTTGGTACAGGAAGCTATAGCCGAAGCGGATGGTCCTTTGTATAACAATCGCTTGGATTTACACCTCACAGAAGCTCATAAAATCGCTGTGATTGATAGTTATACTCAAAATCCCCCCTCAGAAGTGGCAGGAATTAAGGTGAAAGAGGTGGGAAGGAAAGATGGTATTAAACTCTATTTAGAAGAGGGTAGCTGGGTGTTACTGCGTCCTTCTGGTACAGAACCTTTGGTGAGGGTGTACATGGAAACTAACTCACCAGAAAAACTTAGTCAGATTGCTAAATTCATGGAAGGTGAAATCGCTAAGTTAGCATAGAACCCCACCCCTAACCCCTCCCCGCAAACGAGGAGGGGGATGATATTTATTTAAAGATTTAAGTTATGATATTCAAAATATTGGCCAATTTTTTAATATTACTAATTATAGCTGTTTGGGTAGTAGCGATCGCTCTCATTTCTGTCCAAAATGCTACTCCTGTATCTTTAAAGTTTTTGGTTTTTCAATCAATACAAATTCCCTTTGGGTTAATGTTAGCTTTTGCTGTGGCCGTCGGTTTGTTAGCTACAGCCGTTTTACAGCCTCTTTGGGAGTTGGGAGAGTCCCAATCTGGAATAGATGAAGATGCCGAGTTTTTTGTTGATGATGAGGATTTTTAGAAGTTTCTCAATAAATACAGCAGTTTCCGATATTAAGAAATAATGTATCTATTCTTTAGTGCTAAGATATTGGTAAAGTAAACAACTAACTAATTTAAAGTTATGGTTACTCAACCTCTAACGCTAAGTACATCAGAGGTCATCTACCCAGACAGTGATGGACAACCAATAGCTAATAATACAGAACAGTTTCGTTGGATATTAGTTATTCAACAAAATTTAGATTGGTTATTTGCAGATAACCCTGATGTTTTTGTGGCTGGTGATTTATTTTGGTATCCCATAGAAGGGAAAAATTATATAGTCAATGCACCAGATGTTATGGTTGTATTTGGACGACCAAAAGGTAAACGCGGTTCTTATTTACAATGGCAAGAAAATCATATTGCCCCCCAGGTGGTTTTTGAGATTCTTTCTCCTAGTAATTCCCAAACCGAAATGGAGAGGAAATTGATATTTTATGAAAGACATGGAGTAGAAGAATATTATATTTACAATCCTCAAAACAATCAGTTGAAAGGATGGTTAAAAACGGAAGATGGTTTAGATGTCATTTCAGAAATAGAAAATTGGGTTAGTCCCAGGTTAGGAATTAAGTTTGATTTATCAGGGGAAGAATTACAAATTTATCGTCCCGATGGTAATAGATTTTCTTCATATCTGGAAATTTGCCAACTTCTAGAACAAGCAGAAACAGCATTAGCCGCAGAAAGGAGAAAAACGCAACTTTTAGCTGAAAAATTAAAGGCTTTAGGTGTGAATCCTGATGAACTAGAGTGATAATAAAAAACAAAAATAGTCGGTTAAAACCGACTTTTGCTTTTAGTTATTCTGGATAGCGTTTTGATGTATGCAGTATTCGCAGAACTTCTACAGATTCTTCCTTAACTCGGTAAATCAGAATATAGGGTGAATTAGAAATTATCAATTCTCTTGTACCTTCAACTCTGCCATTTTTACCCATAAAGGGATAATTTTGTAATTGATTAGCAGCATTTTGAATCTTGATTATTAATTCCTGTGCTGCGGTAGGATTATCCTGGAAAACGTAGTTACGCGCTTGTTCTAAGTTACGCAGCGCCCGACGTAGCCATTTAACCTGCATTTGTTAGCCTTGCAAATGTCCCTTTTACTTCTTCATCACTGGCAAAATCTCCAGCATCTGCTTCAGCAATACCTTTTTGGATTTCTTCGATTTGCCATTGATACATCTCTAAATAAGCGTTGACTGCTTCATTGAGAATATAACTTCTATCTCTGTTTATGCCTTTTGCTAATGCGTCTATAGCCGCTTTTTTGCTGCTGTCTATTCTAAATGTAATATTTTCTTTACTCATGGGTTTGTGATCATCATTCGTATTGCATGATATTATATAATATAACAATGTTAGATATTTAGTAAAAACTTTTGGCTTACGATAATATTTGCCGATACCTCACGGATACTTACCCTTTATCTTTTGTGCAATGGTTAATTGCAGAAGATATAAATGAAATTGAGGTGCTACCTACCGAGTTACCTATTAACCCCATTCGTGCTGATGCGTTGTTTCGACTACCGAAATTAAACCGCATTTTGCATTTGGAAATTCAAACTACACCAAAATCTGATACTCCCCTACCTGTGAGAATGTTAGATTATTGGTTGAGGATTTATCGTAAATATTTGTGTCCTATACAACAGGTGGTAATTTTTCTCAAAGAAACAAATTCACCTGATGTTTTTGTTGATAGATTGATAGTGGGGAATACACGACATCAATATCAAGTAATTAGAGTATGGGAAGAAGACAGCGAAACACTTTTAAAATCTCCTGCTTTATTACCTTTGGCAGTTTTAGCCAAGACAGATGAACCAAATAAGTTACTTCAGCAAGTTGCTTTAGAAATAGATAAAATAGAAGAACAAGCGCAACAAAATACTATAGCAGCTTGTGTGGAATTATTGGCTGGTTTAAAGTTTGAGAAACAGTTGATTAAACAATATTTTCGGGAGGAAACTATGGAAGAATCTGTGATTTATCAGGAGATTATTAACCGTGGGAAGTTAGAGATTATTTCCCGTTTGTTGAAACGTCGTATTGGCGATATTTCCGCAAAATTGGAGTCACAAATTAAAGAGTTATCTGGTGAAAAGTTAGATGAGCTTTCGGAAGCTATTTTGGATTTTTCACAACCTGATGATTTGGTAAATTGGATAGCGAATCAAAGTTAAAATATTTTCTCACGCAAAGAGGAAAAGATATTTTTCATGAGTCGGTTAAAACCGACTTTTGCTTTTAGACTCTTAATTTATTCCCTGGATATCAGAAATGTTTAATTTTGTTACGCTATCTTGTGCTATTTATACAAGATTATTGTATACTAAAGGCATAACTATTTAGTAAATCAGGCTACATTAAAAATGCAAGCATCAGAAACTAAGCTCAGAGAGATTATTCAAGGTGATAAACAATATATTGTACCTTTATTTCAACGTCCGTACAGTTGGAAAAAATCCCAGTGGGAAGCATTATGGAATGATATTTTAGAATTATGTAATACGGAAAATCCTCGTCCTCATTTTATGGGTTCTATTGTGACTATACCAGTTTCTGGATTGCCAGAAGGAGTCAGCAAATATTTATTAATTGATGGACAACAAAGATTAACTACTATTTTTATTCTGTTTTCGGCTTTGCGAGATCAAGTTAAAGATACTAATAAGCAATTAGCAGAAGAATTACATAATAAATTTCTTATTAATCAATATCAGCAAGATCCTGAAATTTATAAATTACAACCTACTCAAGTAGACAGAGAATCATTTTATAGTTTGATCAATTCATTAGATAATTCAGTACATAATATTGATAAAAATGCCCCAATTATTAAAAAATGCTATTTATTTTTTGATAGGAAAATTAGACAAAGTAATCTGGAATTTGGGAGAATAAAGCAAGTAATTTCTAGTTATTTATCTATTGTGAGCGTTGTTTTAAGCACAGAAGATAATCCTTATTTAGTCTTTGAAAGTCTCAATGCTAAAGGTGAACCTTTAACACAAGCTGATTTAATTCGTAACTATTTCTTCATGAGAATTAATACAGATAATCAAGATAATGCTTATAAAAAATATTGGCTACCAATGCAAGAAACTCTAAATGATAATGATAATTTAACAGAGTTTATCAGGCATTACTTAACAAAAGATGGTTTGGAAATTAAGAAAGATCAAGTTTATTTTGAAATTAAAGAAAGAATGAGTAAAAGTGAAGCTCTTTCTTATTTACAAAATTTATATAAATTTTCAGAATATTATGCAAAACTTTTAGATCCTGAAAAAGAGGATAATTTAAAAATTCGTCGGTTTCTAGAAAGAATCAACCGTTTAGAAATAGCTACTGTTTATCCTTTTTTACTTAATTGTTATCATGATTATGAAGAAAATAAACTTTCAGAAGCAGATTTTATTTCTGTTTTGCAGATTTTAGAAAATTTCATTATTCGCCGATTTGTTTGTAATGTTCAAACCAGGGGATTAAATAGAATCTTTTCTGTACTGTATTCTCAAGTTAGCAAAGCAAGTAATTTAGCTCATGCTGATTTTGTGGAAAGATTAAAACTAGATTTACAAAATCGTGATTATCCCAAAGATACAGAATTTCAGAAAGGTTTATTGGATGTTAAATTATACGGTACTGGACGTTCTAAAAAAGGTAAATTAATTTTAAAATCTATTGAAGAATCTTTTAATCATAAAGAACAGGTCATTTTGGATGGACTGGAGATTGAACATATTATGCCACAAACTATAAATAAATGGTGGCAACAACACTTAGGCGAAGATTGGGGGATAACTCATGATTTACTACTTCATTCTTTGGGTAATCTAACTATTACAGCTTACAATGGTGAATTATATAATTTGGAATTTGTTGAGAAAAAAGAAATATTGATTAATAGTCATTTAGAAATCAATAAATACTTTGAAAATCAAGAAACTTGGAAAAGAGAGGATATAGAAAAAAGAAGTTTAGATTTATCTGAGATAGTTTTACAAATTTGGCCTTACTTTGGTAATGAAAATCTGATCATTTCATCCAAAAGTAAATTAACTGGTATAACTCCCAAAAAACTAAAAATTTTTGGTAAGGAATATCCTGTCAAAAGTTGGCGGGATGTTTTAGAAACAACTTTAAATGCGATCGCTGATTTAGAACCAGATAAATTTAAAGATATTATGGAACAATTTCCCCGTTTTATTAGTAGAGATGGAAAAGAATTTCGGGATACGAGAAAATTAGAAAATGGGGTGTTCATTAATGTAAATTTATCAGCGAGGGATATTAATGCTTTTTGTATTAAAGCTATCGAAACCGCAGAACTTTCTACAGAAGAATGGGAAGTAGAAACCACAAGTTAATTTATGTTATGTATCATTTCCCAAAACCCTTATTTTCCTCTTTTGCTCCTTAGCGTCTTTGCGGGAAACAAAAAAAAGCGATTCCTACGGAGCGCTTCGCTATCGCGCATCAACAACCTTTAACTAAATATTCACTCCTATGAATTGAAAAGCCTGTTTAATACTTAAACTCATTGGTAATTTTTGTTCCTTTGCATATAATTCCGCCGCTTTACCATAAGCAGATAACATTTCTCGGCTGTTTTCCACCTGTCCATCTTGACTTTTAATATTCAGCAATACCCAACCTAAATTATGATAAGCTTCAGCATAACCAGGATTATATTTAATCGCTTTTTCCAGACATAACCTTGCCTTCTGCAACTCTCCTACCTGGCCATATAAAGTACCGAGACGAAATAAAACAAAAGCCTGAAGGGCTTGGGGTTCAGTAAACTTTTGTAAAAAATTCTCATAGATTTGAATAGCACTTTGATAACCTTGTAAATTTTCCTGAGTAATGCCATAATTAATTAACACCCATCCAGGAACTAACTTGTGACTGCTGGCTTGTTGAAAACTAGTTAAGCCCTCATTCCATAAATCCTGACTACATTGTTTCCAAGCCTTTAAACCCCAAGCTAAAGCACTATCAGGCACCTGATTAATAAATTCCTCAATTCTTCTATCTACATCATTAACCTGTTTAGTAAAAACGGCTTTTTCCAAAGCTAGAATCAAATAAGGATATAGCCAAGGTAAATGATCATAGTTATTATTATAGTTATTATTTTGGATTTGCTGTGATTTAAAAATTCCTTGTGTAGCCGCACGAATGGCTAATTTCCATTGTTGTTGCTGTATATATATCCAAGCTTGTAAACCCAACGCAAACGTACAATCAGGCTGTAACTGTAATGCTTGATTGACTGTATTTTCCGCCATTTTTAAATTACCAGCTTTACCTAAAGCCCACGCCAAATTAGTCTGTATCCACACTTGTTCAGGAGATAATTTAACCCCTTTTTCTAGATTTTTAACTGCTTCTTGCCAATTTTTTTGCCGACAATTAATCAACCCTAAAACTCCATAACCTCTACCGTCATTTGGTTGTAATTGAATAGCTTTTTTTGCCGCTATTTCTGCTTGTTGATCATCAACATATATTTGTAATAATGCTAGTTCTACCGCTGCTTCTCCATGATCTGGTGCAACTTGCAAATATTTTTGATATGCTTGAACAGCATCAACTAATTGACCTTGTTTGACTAATTCTTTAGCCCGTTGATGTTGAGGAGTGACAAATTTACCTTGAAGTGCATTAATTAATTCATCAGCCGTTTGAAATCTATCCTCTACCCTAAATTGCATTCCTGTGAGAATAACTTTTTCCATTAAAAAACTTAAATCAGAGCGTAGTTGTCGGGGTGATATTAATTTATCCACGGAACTACCTTGTAAAAAAGCACTAGCTCTATCCGTAGCTTCTATTGGTAATTTCCCAGTCAATAATTCATACATTGATGCACATAAGGCATAAAGGTCTGTACTAGGAAAACGCTTACTTTTTTGAATATATTGTTCATAAGGTGCATATCCAGGGGTTAATATTCGCGTCATATCCCCAGTTTGACCGGCAATAAATTCTCTAGCTGCACCAAAATCAATTAATACGGCTTTATCCGGGGGAACAATAATAATATTTTCGGGTTTGATGTCTCGATGCAGTAAATTATGACTATGAATAACTTTTAAAGCCCCAGCAATTTGCACAAAATAATTTTTAATTTGATTTTCCGCCAGTATCCCTGTTTCTAGTAAGATTTTATCTAATGATTTACCAACAAGTAATTCCATTATCATGTATGCGGTATCATTTTCTGTAAACCACTCATAAATTCTGACGATATGAGGATGAACACATTTTTGTAAATAATTAGCCTCTACCTGGAACTGTTGTAGTTGTTGTTGACGCTGTACGGGAGTAATGGACATAGGCCACAAAACCGTATTACCTTGTCTAGCAGCATTTTCTGGCCATAGTTCTTTAATAGCGACTTTGGTAGAATTGGAGATATAAGTGGCTGTGTATGTAATACCAAACCCACCTTGTCCTAATATGTTATCTATTCTATATCTGCCATTTCCTAATAATGTTCCCGGTGATAAATGCAGATTTGATGTAGTCGCAGAAGAGGTTAAAGGTGTACCGCAAGCGATACAGCTACTTTGATGATCATCGTTGTCAGTCAGACAGGTTGGACATTGAATAGACATAATCGGTAATGGGTAATAGTCAGTAATCTAGGTATTAACTAAAAATTGTAATGCTAACAGGGTAGCATTATCAGATGCACCACGTTCTAAAACTTTATTGATAGTCAAATTCACTGATGTTTGTAAGTTTTGATCATGATCAATGGTGAAAATTTCCTCTAGTTCGTTTTTAGAAACAAGATCCCAAACACCATCAGAACATAATAAAAGAATATCTTGATGTGCTAGTTGCATAGATAATTCTGGAGTAGTTTGTTTGAGATTTTGGACGTAACCATCACTTAATCTGCGTTTTGTACCGATGGATTTTATCAGCACATTTCTATCTGGATGTTCTAAACTTTGGCTTGGTGTAATTTGTCCACTAGCTACTAACATAGCCACAAGCGAATGATCTTCGCTGAGTTGTTTTATTTCTCCTTGACGTAGTAAATAAATGCGACTATCACCAACATGACTAATTATTAATTGTTGGGATCTGGCAAAAATAACGCTTAGGGTTGTTCCTCCTTCCTTAACTTGATTAGATACTGTTTCGTTAGCTTGAGTAAATAAGTTTGTTAACCATTCCTGGTATTGTTCTATATTTGGATATTCGGGAAAAATTGCTGTCTCTAAAACTGTTTTTATTGCCAATTTACTAGCTATTTCTCCTTGGGACATTCCCCCCATACCATCAGCTATAGCCCCTAAAATCATAGTTTCTGTATCACTGATTTTTTGGTATTTAATGCCATAGTTGTCTTCATTTTTTAACCTATTTATTGATAAGCCAACCGTAGAACTGCTGGCTATTTCCCAGTTAATCTTTGGTGTGCTGATTTCTTGACGGGTGTTAACTAATATTTGTAGGAGTTGTTCTAATGTAAATCTTTCTTGTGGTAGGGTAGATAAGCAAATTTTGAGAATTTGATGGATAATAGGAATAGGACTAATTTCTATTTCTTCCCTTTGGTCTGTTGGTAATGTTTGTTTGTGAATTATCTGATATAATAATGCTGCAACTGTATAACTACTCATTGTTTCTTGAATAGGACTTTTACAGTATGCTAATTCAGGATCACAATAATTTCCCACCAGTCCAGAAGTGAGAATTTCATTCACAGGATAGGCATTCGTGAGGTCGAAAAATTCTATGGGTGTTCCTATTTTAATAAATTGCGGTAAGATATTAATAACACACCATTCTCTTTGAGATATATAGCGGAATAATTGACAAATTTGCCCGGTAATTAATAATGATTCTTCTAAAGTGTGTTCAGTTTTTAACCAAGTTTCTAAGGTTTGATTTTCCCTGGGAAGGTAGGTAAGAATTAGCAGTTTTTGATTTGATATATTGGTGCTAATTGCTGTTTCTGGATAATATTCCTCTGCTAAATATTCCTCTGCTAAATATTCTGAAGCTGTATCTATTTCTACAATAGGATAAATGGTAGTTTCAATTTCTGGTGTATTTTGTGGTTTAATATCAAATTTAATATCAAATTTAATATCAATAGTTATATTGTCTTCGCTGTGTGCCAGTAGTTCGGTAATTAGTTTGTAATCACCTAGTTTTTTTCTCAGTTCCAGTTCTCGGTTGAGTGCGCTGTCAATTGCACCTATTCTCAGTAAACCGGGTTTTTCTGATGCGATATTAACCTGAAAATAATCAATATTAGGTGTGAGTTGTCCTAAATAAGAAATGATTTCTATTTGCAGGTTTTGCAGTTGAAAACAGATGTTTTCTTTAATTACTATTGGGTTTTGATTTGTGGGTTCATTCATAGATTTACAATAATTTAATTATAGTAGTGAAGGGCGGGCAAGATACCCACTCCACCAGAGAATCTTTTTGATTTTTTTAGCCGGCTTCAAAGAGAAATCTAACTTTACCAAAGGCTATTTCATCACCTGAATTTAAGGGTGTGGGTATGGTAATTCTAGCACTAAAGCGAGTTTGTCCTGGTGCTTTGATAAATACTCCGTTGGTAGAACCTAAGTCTTTGATTTTCCATGTTCCTAATTCTTGATAAATTTCCGCATGATTGCGAGAAACTGTTTCTCCACCGAAAAATTGTTCTAAATCAATTTCTACTGGTCCTGTGTCTGGATCAAATATGCCCACAATAGCGTTATTATCTATGATAAATTCTGGTATGGGGGCCTTTGTTTGTTTGGATGTTAGTTTGGCTTTGGTAAATGTGTTGGTAATTGGGGGATAGTTGGGTTGTGGTGTGGTTGGTTGAATGACTGTAGGCGCTAAAGTTGGTTCTATTTTTGGTTGTGGTGTGATTGTGATTTGTGCTGTGGTTTGTAGTTCTGAACCGCAAGCATTACAAAATCCTGAATTGTCTAAATTTTGATCATAGCCGCAAACTGTACAGGTAATCATTGTCTTTTTCTCCTCGTTTTTAATTATTAATCTTTTTTCGCACCCAGACAATTACAATTATTAGATAAGCTGTTACGCACCTAAATTGTATAATCCTAAAATAGTTAAATCTTGTGGGGTGGGCATCTTGCCCGCCAGACTTATCCTAAAATAGTTAAATCTTGTGGGGTGGGCATCTTGCCCGCCAGACTTATCCTAAAATAGTTAAATCTTGTGGGGTGGGCATCTTGCCCGCCAGACTTATCCTAAAATAGTTAAATCTTGTGGGGTGGGCATCTTGCCCGCCAGACTTATCCTAAAATAGTTAAATCTTGTGGGGTGGGCATCTTGCCCGCCAGACTTATCCTAAAATAGTTAAATCTTGTGGGGTGGGCATCTTGCCCGCCAGACTTATCCTAAAATAGTTAAATCTTGTGGGGTGGGCATCTTGCCCGCCAGACTTATCCTAAAATGGTTAAATCTTGTGGGGTGGGCATCTTGCCCGCCAGACTTATCCTAAAATGGTTAAATCTTGTGGGGTGGGCATCTTGCCCGCCAGACTTATACAAATTAAATACACAACAGCTTATTAGATATTTGAATCAGTCTCACTCCTAACTTCTGCTATATTTACGTTCCTGTGAGTTTTCTCATTTCTGCTTCTGAAAGCATTTCGTTAATATCATCCCCCATTTTTACGGTTTTACCTTTTGCCCCCATTTTCACGGTTTTGCGAGTTCCATCGGATATTTTTCGGGTTTTTCGCAGTTCTTCCTGGGCGTTGTTTAAGGATTCGGTCATGTCTTTATTGCCGATTTTTACGGTCATGCGGCGGGCTGTTTCTAATATTTGTTCGGCTTTTTGTGGATCTTGTTCGGCTATTTTTGTGGCTTGGTCGACGAGGTTGGCTATGTTGCATTGTTGTACATAATCCATGACCTCTTGATTGACTTGGGCTGCATTTTGTTGTCCAGGAATGAATTGGATAATTAGGTTTTCTGGTGGTAGTTCACCACGGATTTTTTGTCCAGGTATATCATAAGTCATTCCCACCTGGGCGATACGCACACGACCAGCGGGGCGATTATTAATGGTAAATTCTAGGATAAATATGGTTTCGTCATTAGCGATCGCATTTCCTATAGGATGAGGATCTTGATTAATGGGAAACTCGGCTTGGGTCGGGTAAGCCCGAACTATGCGAGTCAATTCCACACCTTTGACTGTTTTCACTGTTAGAGCTAAGTTGGTGATAACCTCTTGTTGGGCTTGGCTATATTCGTCTATAATTTTATCGGGTAAGTCGAGGATAGAAATTTGTGTACCTATGGCTTTTCCCGGAACTATATAAAGTAATTTTCCCCCCGTAGTATCGCTAAGATGGGTAAGTAAGTCTTCATTAAATTCTCCCACTCCCAATGCGGTAATGGGGATATTATTAGTGGCGAAATTACTAGAAATTGACCGACATTGATCCTCATCAAATGTTTGTCCGTCCGTAAATAACAAAGTCCGTCTGACTGTCATTTGTTGTTCACTTAAAATATCATAAGCAGTACGTAATCCTAGTCCCATGCGTGTACCACCAGAAAATTCCCGAAGTTTCTCAATGGCCGTTTCTATGTGGTTGATTTCTGTCGCACTGGTTAAACCAATAATTTGGGAAGCATGATCATCAAATTGGACTATAGCAATGCGATCGCTAGTTGTCAATTTTCCTGAACGCACTAATGCTAATAAGGATTCAATGACTAGATCTATTTTCGATTTTCCACCTATAACCTTTTCATATTTTTTACCATCCTGTTCATAAATAATACCCGTTGGTTTTGACTCTCCTAATATTAGCTCATACATTGATCCACTAGTATCAATGACAAAGGTAAAGGTTGTGGAGGGACGACTGGTAGCTATATCTTTGGTGGGACGTAATTTCAACATCACAAATAATTTTTGTGCTGCTGTATCGGCTGGCATAAATTCCCGGTGGGGAGTAATATTAATGTTAATATTATTCTGCATTTTTCTTTCCTAATTGAATAATTAAATAAAATTTAAAGGGGGAAGCATCCCAAATTCAGGTTCTAGATCCGATAAATCCGGGTCAATTATTTTCGGGATTTCTTGATTTCCCATTTCCTGGAGTTGGTCAATATTTTCCTCTATTAATAACCGCAAGTTGAGAGTCAGAGAACTAAATCTATATCCTTCTCTAATATCCTTGATCCAAGTTTGAATAATGTTGTTGAGTTGATGATCTTTTATGGCTGACAGGCTGAGTTTTTGCAAAGTTGCACGGATATCTTCTTTGATAGCGGGGGTAAAAATCTGTTCTGGCATATCTTCTTGACTTGGGTTTAGATCTAAAGTGTAACTGTATCGTTCTGGTGAATCCTTAGGTTGCAGATGAAATGTATATTTAACCATTCGCAGTAACAGTCTTATCTTTAACTTCTATAGTGATTTGTCCTAATTTGCGGGTATCACCAACTTTTAGAGCTTGACTGGTTTTTTTCATATTTCTTCTAGCTGCATACTCTTGATCAAACTGCATAATAATGTTTTCTCCTTCTTTAAAGATTTTAGCAGTAATCGGTGTAAATCCATCGGAGGCATTTAAGGGAATTTCTACATTTAAAGAACTACCAATTAAAATTGGCTTTGTCCCTAATAAATAGGTGGTTTGTTCCGTTGCAGTCCAATTTACTAATAGATAAGGTTGTGATTCTAACTGCTTTTGTTCTATCCAGGCGATCATTAAACCAATGAAAAACCCGATCATAGACGTACCGGATAAACGCCCCAAAACATCGCCAAAAATACTGCGTGTAATTAAGAAACCACTACCACCAATTCCTCCCCCAACTGTTCCACCTAATAAAGCATTTTTTAGTTTTAAATTGGGAACAAAAAACCTAGTCCCTCCTCCTACTAATGCACCCAGAATCACCCAGGCGACAATATACCCAGTTATTTCTAACCCAGCTATACTGGAGAAAGGTAAAAATACAATTTGTCCGGTTGCACCTGCTATCATACCCGCAGCTAGACTACCAAAGGTGCTAATAATGCCTTTACGTACTGTTAATAACGGCAAGCGCGTATAGCGGTTTTGTCCCATAATTAAAGCCAGGGATATTCCCATGGCTAAAAATGCTGTCCAACCACCAGTGCTTAATACTAAATCAATGATACTGTAGTTTTTGCCGGAATTAGATCCCACTAATTGTTTATAAATTGCGGCTTCGGCGTTGCGAAATGCTTGCTCAAATTGACCAGAATTAGCATAAAATACTAAAGAGCGATAGCGAAGCGCTCCGTAGGAATCGCCTGTAATTTGAGTTAAATAACTTAAATCCGCATCCCCAGTAGCAACTGCAATTAATTTTACTCCTGTTTTTGTAGTAACTAAAGCTGAATTATAAGCCAAATTAGGGTCATCTGGTACACCATCGGTAAATAAAATGATATTTTTATTTAATGCAGTTGTTTGTAATTCTCCTAAAGCTGCGTCAATACCTTCAGCCATTGGTGTACCTCCACTTTCTGATAGAGTATCAACGGCATTTTTTAAAGTGTTAGCGTCCTGTGTGAGTGGGGTAGCGGTTTTAATTTCCCCTCCAAAACTGACTACTGCTAGTTGATCTTTTTGGAGGTCACGACGTTCTATAAATCTATTAGCTGCTGTTTTCACCTCTGTTAATTTTCCATCACTCATACTTCCAGATGTGTCAATTAATAAAACTATGGCTTGGGGAGTGACGGGAGCAGGTGGGTTTGATTTACCTTCGGTTAAGTCCAAAAATGGTTCTCCTAATAGAATTGCGGCTGTGAGACATCCACTAGCACCGTATATTCCAAATAGTAGGGGTTTGTTATTTTTTAAGCGTTTAAATGGGTTAAAGTTTTTCATTTTTTAATGAGCATTTTTTAATTAGATTTAGATATTCTATTAACCTTGTTAGTCATCCTCTCGTAAACCATACGTGATATTTCTGGAAACAACGTTTTATCTTTAAAAAAACTTGGATCATCTCCGAACACGACTAATATATATTTAGATTTTTCATCAGGACTAACTATAATAGCCGCATCGTTACGAGTTTTGGAGTTCCAGCCCATTTTTGAATAAAATTTGACATTTTGAGGTAGTTTTTCACCTAAAAAACCCTCAATAGCATTAAATTCTTTATTTTTCCAAGCTACTGGTGATAAATCTCTTTTCATTAATTTTTTCATTTCCCGACTATATTTTTTAGAAATTGATTTTTCCATATATATTTCATATAATAAACGCGTTATATCATAAGAGTTTGTATAGTTACGAATAGGGTTGATTTCATTATCACGAAGTTGTAAATCTCGACCTACAGGGGCATCATTTTTTTGATAAGAAGTAGGAAAAACTTTTTGACTGATATTAATTGGAAAATAACCAGCATTTTGAAAAAATAAGTTCATGGCTAAACGCTTTTGAAGCCACTCTTTTAACTCCTCACTTGATAAAGATTCACCTGATTCTGTTCCTGTGATTTTATCTACAATCACACTAGAAGATTCATTATCTGAATCCTGAATCATTTTTTTTAAATCTTTCTCAGAAATGATTCCTCGTTGTAACTTATTAGTGTTGTAATTTCCATACAAGTAAACCATCCAAAATAATTTTACTACACTTGCGGTAAATCTGGGATTTTTCGATAAATGCCCAGCATAAGTAGGAAATTCTGGCTGATTTATTTCTAATAAACTAACAGATAGTTTATCACTTGGTAAACCTTTATTTTCAACATAACTGACAATATCATTAACTATTTTATCTAGATTTTCACTACTTTTAAACTGTGGAGGTTTAACATTATAAACTACCTTTGCATATTTATTTTCTATATTTTGTAAATTGTATTCATAAGACTGAATTAATCTCATTTCATTTTGTGATGTAGGCATCAAAGTTTCTATGGATACAGAAGTAGTTGGTACAGGTTTTAATGCTTTTATAGTATCTATATTTTCATTGTTTAGATATACAAAAATTTGAGTGTTTGCACTATTATCATTATATGGAGGAACAATTATCAAATAATTACCACTTTCACGTAATATTAATTTATATTTGCCATAAAGACTAGTTTCTTTATTTGCTGGTGTTTTTAAGATTATCTTAGTATTAGAATTAACGTTGATAACTTTTCCAGTTTGACCTTCAAAACGAAAACAAACTGTTTTATCGTTGGCTGTATTTTTTTTATGTAAATTTTGTATATCAGATGTTAATATCAATGGTGATATCACCTGACATTTTTGTTGATTAATGTCAACCATTTTAGTTGGTGCTTTGTTTTGAGTAAATTTATTGAAAACAATTACAAATAGTGATGTCGGTAGTAAAAATAAGAAAATAATTCTCCTCATCAAAACTGATATATTTATTTTACGGCTTATTTTGCGAGTTTTATTATTATTATTCATCTGCCCACCTTTTTGTAATCAAAAATTTTCCAAATTCCGTTTTCTTTTTCAAAAACGTAAATAAAATTATTGGTATAAGAACCTGAACTTTCTCTGTCAATTCCATTCTTTCCATATAAATACATTTCTTCAAAAACCCTAACTGTTATATAAGGTCGTTTGCCAGAATTAGAAAAATTAATAACTTGCTTCACCTCAGAAATATTGTATTTATAATAAGCATCATTTTTTTCTAACCAAGCAACAGGTCCATCCGCTTTAGTTGTAAACGTATACAGTTTTCCTGTTGCTAATTGATTAACTAAAGCAGTATCATAAGGTGGACCAAAGATTCTGGGTTTAGCTGCATACCATTTCTCGACTAATTCTAATGCTTGTTCTTGAGAAATATCATTTTCCGGTTGGATATTATTATTTTCTAAACTAGATTGATAATTATTATTATCAGAAGTCCTTTCAGAAGTTGCTTCAGGAGTATCAGTGGGTGATACAGTAGGGATACTAGCAGCAGTCTCTAAAACCCCTAAACCCATTGTTAAATCAAAGGTTTTTACCCCTTGAGGTGCAGCAACTTGAATAATATATTTACCATTTTTCGGTAACTCTCCACCTTTGAAAATTGCATTATCTGGAGTAAATACCCAAAGACAAACATCCGCATCTGTATTATAACTTAACTTTTGTCCTGTTGTTGCTGTAAAGGTATAACCAACATTTTTATTAGCGCTAACCTGACCAGACTTAGTAACTGTACTTTCATTTAATACAACCTCCTCTACATCTTTTCCACTCAAGGAAACCATAGGTTTTTCCCCACAACCAGAGGAACTGATAGCATTAGAGGAAACAGAGGAAACATTGGCTAGAGGATTTTTTATTGTTTGACAACCGATAACTGATAAACAGGTAGAGTACACAACCAAATTTTTCAACATATTAAATCATCTCAGGTTTGCTAAACAAGAATTAATTTTCATCATGGTGCGGATTTATCATTAATTAATCATGTACTATCATTTTGACTCCAGATTAAATAAATACGATTGCGAGAATCTTGAACAGTTTTCCCATTATTCATATAATACCATAATTCTACATCTAAAGTAACATTATCACCATTATCATTGACAATTTTAACATCACCAATTTTTATTTCTTTCACACTATCCCACCATTGTTGATATTCTGCATAAGTACCAGAATATTTATTTTTAAACTGATTTGATAGTTGATTCCTCGTTTGACTATATTCACGGTTGTTTAAAGATAAATAATGATTTCTAATAAAATCAGCCGCATCTTTTCTGGGTGAACTTTCTATATTAGTTTGACTGGTTTCTAAAGGTGTTTGACTAGTTTCTAAAGGTGTTGGTTCTACTGATGATAATGGTTTATCTGTATCGTTTTCTAATTCCAATCCTAAATCAAAGGTAGTAGAACCATTCATAGCAGCAACTTGAACAGTATACTTACCATCCAGAGGTAAAATAGGACTATTAATTAATTGATTATTTGGTGTATAAACCCAAATACAAACATCTTGATTAGTTTGATAAACCAGTTTGTCACCTGATTTAGCCGTAAAAGTATAACCAAGGGATTTATTATTAGTCACCATACCTGTTTCCTTAATAGCCTGAGAACCTAGAGAAATAGCTTTAACATTGTTGGTTTCTAAAACTGCTGTTGGTTGAGTAGGACATTGGGAAGTAATGACTTGATTTCCTAGCTGATTTTGAGAACAAGCAGTGAGAAAATAAAGACTCAAAGAAAATAAAAATATTCGCCCATATTTTGCAAATACACCCATATTATTAATCTCTTTGTGCTTCTGCTTTGAGATATTTTCCCCAATAGTGAAAAGGGACTACCCCACCAATTATAACTATTAATAACACCGATATGACCATAATCAGACGCACTCCCAAAGGCAGCGATCGCCCAAAGACAGGCATAATATATTCTATGATTTGCGACTCCTTAGCTTTACCTTTTTGAGAACTCACTTTCACCTGCACCTGATGTTTAGAACCCCGTTCTGCGTCCTGTTGAGTAAAGGTAATTTCATACTCTCCTAACAACGCATTCAGAAATAATTGCAAGTTCTCGGCTATCCTTTCCGCATTACCAGAAAACTCCGCAATTCCCCCCGTTAATTTAGCAATTTCCCCTAGTCTTTTTTGGTCTACAAATTCTGCCTCTGGTACCTTACCCTTTTTCAAATCAGCACGAGTAGCAGGTCTGCCCAATTTATATTTTACACCTAATTGTTCCGGTGTCAACCCATAACCTAAAGTATGTACCGTAATATTTTCATGTCTTTTCAGCAACTTAGTTAAAGATGCAAAATCAGCCCCCTCATTAGGTACATTGTGATATCCGTCAGACAGGAGAATTATTGATAATCTAGGTTGTGGTTGGAAAGAATTTTCTGGTAAAGAAAAACGGGAGTCCTCAGAATTACCTAAAAACTTCACCGCTTTGGTTAAAGGTTCATATAAATCAGTAGACGCACAGGGAGTCAAACTTTTGAGATAATCCAGATTATTTTGCAGTTTAAAATCATTGGCCGCCAAAAATTTATCCAGAGTTTCTTTATTTACAGGTGATTCGGGACAATTACTACCAGCTTTACCAAAAGGAACAATAGAAATTTGAGTATTTCCACCCCGTTCAGCAGAAATTTTAGTAAATTCACGAATTGCATTAATCGCACCCGCTATTTTTTTAGTGCCACCACTATCTACTTGATTCATACTGCCACTAAAATCTAGTAGAACTACAATCCAAGCGGGAGGAGGTACAGTCTCTTCTGGGCTTTTCCAATCTTTAGGTTTAACCTCGACCTCCTTTTTATCAACCGTCAATTTAAAATTAGTATCTTCCAAACCCATGACAGGCCTATCATCTCCACCTTTAACCTTAATTCTAATTGTTACCCTGTCATCCTTAAATGTGGGACTACCAATGATTTCTGCCTTTTTTACCTGGGCTAAACTAGGACAAACCATAGTCAGAAGCAACAACAAGGATAGACTAAGCCTGGGGGTCCAAAAAGCGGTTGTAGTAGACAAAGCGATAATATTTTTCCTCATTAATCTCATCTCCCTCAATGGTGTAAAAGGTCAATACATAATTATGCTTCAAGGGGATCATCTTTCGAGATTTTGTACGGACACTATTTATTTCTATGGCATAAAAGAACTGTTTATCAGGAATAAGCAGCGCCGTCCGGTTTTCTAATTGAATATCGGCCAGGTGGGGAGGTAGACCAGGAATAGAAATAGTGCTGTCAATACTAGAACCAATGGTAATAGTCTGATTTCCCGGTAATGAGATAGATAAACCTTCTTCTATTTCATCCTCATTCAAGCTATCATGTGGTGTGACAAAAGAAAGCACCGATTTATTAATGTAGGGATAAGATTGGTTAAGGGTGGGTAGTTCCGAGTCCTGATCATGATTTTTAGTGTCTGGTTGAATGTTTAGTTGAATGTTTGGTTTAATATCTGGTTTAATCTCCCTATATTCAAAACCACGACCAGCCCGCAAAGCCGCGAGATAACTAGGGGAATTGGTGAGACTAAAAACCCCACCCAGTAATAAACCTAAAATAGAAAAACCAATAGGATCTTCTACACCCTTGAATTGTGCCGGCATTGTCCCCAACATAACGCGAATGATCTCAAATATAATTGCTGCGGCAAGACTTGCCCCACTAGCAGCAATGAAGCTGGTTTTTAGTCTTTGTTGAAAGCGTTTTTTACTCCCCGCCTCCATGCTGTACCAACGCCAACTTAAACCCTCTGCAATACCCACAGAACTACCAATTAATAACCATCCTAATGTTCTCACAATGGGAGTCGGTACACTAATAATTGGTAAAAACAGGATTTGGGAAATAATACCAGCAATTAAACCAGAAAGTATCCCTAAACCCAAAGCTATTAATAGGGGCTTTTGTGCCGTTTGAAAACTGCGTTTTGGTCTGGTGGGGTTACTGACAAATATTTCATTCATTACCATACCAAAAGCCAGGGAAACCGCTATACAGGGAAAAAGGGTAATTTCGGGAAATTGTGTAAATAACCCCAAATCTGTGAGGAAAAATTGACCTATATTCCAGCCTAGTAAAGCCGATGTCATGCCGGCTAGTATGTAAAAGTAGATTCTCATGGTTGCTGTATCCTTTAGTTGCTTAAATATTAATCTTAAATATTAATTTTTAGATTAATTTTTAGGGATAAGGGTGTAAATTGAGTTCGTTAATAAAGCGATAATCACTTTGATTTTTGCTTAGTAAATAACCATTAATACTAATTGCTATTGCTGCAATAAAAGCGTCAGGAATTAATAGCCCATGACTCAATTTAATGATTCAAGTTTATCAATAGCAACTTGAATACTTCTAGCAGAGTCAATTAAAATATCGGTATCTACAACAATAATGTTATTCATCTTCTATTTCCACTGATTTTGTCTTAACTGACGCAACCATTGATTACTATCTTCCATATCTTTTCTATCTTTCCACATGCCAATAAATGGTTCATTTTCTAAATTTATAGAATTATTTTGCTGCACAGGAAACGATGTAGTTATATTTTGAGAGATGATCTTTTTTTCTTCATCATTTAAAGAGTTAATAACTTGAATCAGGGAATCAAGTAATTTAGTATTCATTTTTTTATCCTCTTATTGTCAGTAAGGAAAGGAAACCTATAAATTTACAAACTTCCTTAGGGTAGCATTCCCCAGGAAATGATGGTTTCACTGTGGCGTTTTTGCAATTTATCATTTTCAATGCAGTATTTATATTTTACAACAATTCAGTATTTTTTGTATTTTTTATTTCCCCTCCTTATAAAAAAACCAGATTTTCTTATTTCCCCCCCTTGAGGGGGACTTTCGTGGAGTAAAATTACGGGACACCACGTTTAAAACATCCCCCCACATTGTACAACAATTCAGTATTTTCTGATTTCCCCCCTTATAGAAAAAAACCAGATTTTCTTATTTCCCTCCTTGAGGGGGACTTTCGTGGGGTAAAATTACGGAACTTTTTTACGAACTAAGTAGGTGAACGGAAAAAACCGACACAAGTAACGAAAAGTAAAATTGCCCAAAACCGTTCGGCTGACGCTCACGGCGAAGCCTCTTCCCTCTTTCCTCTTCCCTATTCCCTATTCCCTCTTCCCTCTTCCCTATTCCCTCTTCCCTCTTCCCTCTTCCCTATTCCCTCTTCCCTGTCACCTGTCACCTCTTCCCCTGTCACCTGTCACCTGTCACCTGTCACCTCTTCCCCTGTTCCCTGTTCCCTGTTCCCTGTCCCCTGTTCCCTCTTCCCCTGTCATAACGACAATTTTTAACGCCAACCTACTTAAGGCCTGTACTTCCTGTTAAAACTCTTTCTAACTTTTCTAGGACCTCTTCTCGTATATGTTCTTCTGTTTTTTCGTCTTAGTTGTGTTCGTGATATTTCTTGACCGTTTTTGTTAACGTTGTTAGGTATTTGATTTGGTTTTGTTTTTTCATCAATAACATCATCTACAACCACTGGAACTAATGGCTTGATTGCACTAAAAGCATAACTTGTCTCTGGCTCTAAAACTCTAACCGGACAGTTTTCATCATCGTGGAAAGTCTTGCTACACAAAGATTTTTCAATATCAATAGCACTAGTAGAAGATTGCCAATTTTTGACATCAATAAACGAACCACTGACTAAGATTAATAGTGAAACAGGAACAACAAATTGAATTTTCATATCCACCTCCAAAGTCATCAAATCAAGAACATGATCAATTAAATTCTTTTTTACCCCACCCTCTTGCAAAGGGAACAATTTCCCACCAATACATCCGGGGGACTAGGTGGCGTAATTTAACTCTACTACCTCACGGATTGGTTTTGTTATTGACTTTTGGCTGTTTTTATTTCATAGCTTTTATATCATCTTTCAATTTTTTGTAAAGCTCAGAATCTTTTTCATTAACACCATCACTAGTATCATTTTTCTGTCCCAATGGCCATAAACATATCCCGAATATTGGTATTGGCAGGTTACATTTATTGTCTTGACTCCCATTATTTGGATTTGCAATAATTTTTTGATATGTTACATTCTTTTTAATTTGATAGTTATAAATTGCTGTCATCCATTGCTTTTGAATCTCTAAATCTGTCGGTTCGTTACCAGGGTCTAAAGCCTCATATTGAAGTGCTGTATTTTTTGGATACAAAATATTTCCCAGCTTGTCTATGACTTCTTGTTTTATATCTTTTTCTTTTTTTGCTACTGTTGGTAGTGTTGCTAGTTTTCCTAGATTGATTTTCTTGTTATAGGCTTCATTTGCCTGTTGATATTTATTATCTTCTTCTGTTTTTTTCTGCTTAGTAACATCCTTTACAACTGCTGGAACTAATTGCTTGATTTCACTAAAACTATAACTTGTCTTTGGATCTAAAACTATAACCGGACAGTTTTTATCATCTGGGAAAGTCTTGCTACACAAAGATTTTTCAATGTCAGTTGCACTGGTAGAAGATTCCCAACTTTTTGCACCGATAAACCAACCACTGACTAAGATTAATAGTGAAAGGGGAACAACAAATTGAATTGGCACAATATACTCCTGGGTGATAAAATCAACAACATGATCAATTAAATTCTTTTTCGGTTCAAGACGTAAACCAAAAACAACAGGTGAGCGACGATGACGATGTTGTTGATTAGCTACTTCATAATATAAATCTTTGTCAACTATTCCATCACTCACTTGATAAAAATATGCAGCTAAATCATATTCTCCGAACTTGTCAAATAATTCAGCAAAAGGTTGATATTCTTCCCCTTTGTAGTATCCTTGTCGAATACCTTGCCAACTATTGATTAAAGTTGCCCAAATTTGCTTTTGGCATTTAAAATCATTTTGCCATGAATCTTTTTCAGACCCCACAGGAGAACTGGTAGGGAATATTGAATTAGGATCAGGGTAAGAACTGCTTTTGTATGCAGTCTTAAGACTAGAAAAATGATCATCAATTAATTGTAAATCATTCTGAATATCAGCAATAAAATCTTTTTGAGCATAAGCCCAAGCACTACCATCTGTGGTTAATAACCAATATACACAATCTACAGATATTTTCTGATTTAATAAATCTAATAGTAGATATTTAATCCCTTTTGCAAGTTGTTCCTTAGGTAATAAACTCCGAATAGCTTTTTGCAATTCTAAAGATATAGTTTGATGCTGGTCAGGTTTTTTACCCCCTTGAATATTCAACCATGCTAAAAACTGCGGTAATGTTTTTGGATTTACTATTGCTCTTAAAGTTATTAACCGCACCAATTGGGGACTATAAATTTTTTGTTTGATGGCAATTTCAGCACCTTCTTTATTAAATAGAGTTTCCCAGTCTTCAGCAGTGACATTCTCATTTTCTAACCCTGCTACAATTACCCCCACCGCTTCCGGTTTGACTTGGGAACTGTGGATTAATTTCCTTATGGCTGGTCTTAGTGATGTTTCTAAGTTCATTGATTTCGTGAATTAGCTTTTAGTAAATTTTTTTAGCCCGTCAGTCAATCAGTCAGACGGGGAATCAATTCCCCGCTACGGTGTGGACACAGTGAATTACAACAAAATCTCGTTTTTACCCCACCTTTTTGCAAAGGGAACAATCTCCCACCAATACATCCGGGGGACTAGGTGGAGTAATTTAACTCTACTACCTCACGGCTTGGTTTTATTATTGACTGTTGACTGTTGACTGTTGTGGTTTCATGGCTGCTAAAATATCATTTTTCAATTTTTTGTAAAGCTCAGAACTTCTTACATCATCAGTACCATTACTAGTATCATTTTTCTGTCCCAATGGCCATAAACATATCCCGAATGGGAGGTTACATTTATTGTCTTCACTCCCCTTATCTGCAATTTTTTGATATTCTACCTTGTTTTTAATTTGATAATTATAAATTGCTGTCATCCATTGCTTTTGAATCTTTAAATCTGTCGTTTCTTTACCAGGGTCTAAATCTGCATATTGAAATGCTGTATTTTTTGGATACAAAATATTTCCCAGCTTGTCTATGACTTCTTGTTTTATATCTTTTTCTTTTTTTGCTACTGTTGGTAGTGTTGCTGATTTTCCTAGATTGATTTTGTTGTTATAGGCTTCATTTGCCTGTTGATATTTATTATCTTCTTCTCGTTTTTTATCCTTAACAACATCATTCACAACCGCTGGAACTAATTGCTTGATTTCACTAAAACTATAACTTGTCTTTGAATCTAAAACTATAACCTGACAGTTTTTACCATCTGGGAAAGTCTTGCTACACAAAGATTTTTCAATATCAGTTGCACTAGTATAAGATTCCCAATTTTTTGCACCGATAAACCAACCACTGACTAAGATTAATAGTGAAATAGGAACAACAAATTGAATTTTCATATCAACCTCCAGAGTAATAAAATCAAGGACATGATCAATTAAATTCTTTTTCGGTTCAAGACGTAAACCAAAAACAACAGGTGAGCGACGATGTTGTTGATTAGCTACTTCATAATATAAATCTTTGTCAACTATTCCATCACTCACTTGATAAAAATATGCAGCTAAATCATATTGTCTGAACTTTTTAAATAATTCAGCAAAAGGTTGATATTCTTCCCCTCTATAGTATCCTTGTCGAATACCTTGCCAATTACTTATTAAAGTTGCCCAAATTTGCTTTTGGCATTTAAAATCATTTTGCCATGAATCTTTTTTAATTGGTGGTTGAACATGATGGAGTTGTGAATCATTTTCAGACCCCACAGGAGAACTCCTAGTGAATACTGAATTAGGATCAGGGTAGGAACTGCTTTTGTATGCAGTCTTAGGACTAGAAAAATGATCATCAATTAATTGTAAATCAGCCTGAATATCAGCAATAAATTGTTTTTGTGCATAAGCCCAAGCACTACCATTTGTTGTTAATAACCAACAAAGACTATCTACAGATATTTTCTGATTTAATAAATCTAATAGTAGATATTTAATCCCTTTTGCAAGTTGTTCCTTAGGTAATAAACCCCGAATAGCTTTTTGCAATTCTAAGGATATAGTTTGATGCTGGTCAGGTTTTCTGCCCCCTTGAATATTCAACCATGCTAAAAACTGCGGTAATGTTTTTGGATTTACCATTGCTCTTAGGGTTATTAACCGCACCAATTGGGGACTATAAATCTTTTGTCTAATGGCTTGTTCCGCACCTTGAGCATTAAATAATTTTTCCCAATATTCAGCGGTAACTTCTTTATTTTCTAACCCTTTAACAATTTCCTCTACTACTTCTGGCTTGACAGTGGAACTATTGATTAAACTGCGAATGGCAGATTTTAAGGCTGCTTCATCAACATTTATTGCGGAAACAACCTGACCAGCATTAGCAATAGCTCGTTTTAATCCTTCATAAGCCTTTTGTGATGCTGGTTGAATTACCTGAAACCGTTCTGGTTTTTCCAATGCTTCTACATTAAAAGCCCACGCAACAGGTAAAACTTTTTTAGACTTGTTAAATTTTGTGATTGCTAAGGCGTTAAGAGTATATAAATCATGTTGATTTTCTGCTGGTAATACTATTGCTTGATCTTGTGCAAACGGTAAAGATTCATCCTCTTTTGTCAGGTGCGGTTGACCTGATTCTCTCATAAATAAAAAAGGACTACCTTGAAAATCTAAGGGGTTAAATGTTGGTTTTTGGTTTTGTTCCCACCAAGCCAATATAAACCGTAAATTATGATCTCCCTGACACAAAAAATAACGATAAAAAGCCGCACTGCGTCCCACTTCATCCTGTCCTCGTGTGACAACAGCCATGACAGACCAAACATCACCACCACCTCCTACTATCCGGCCGATAATTGCTGGCTTTTCCGTAGAAGATCCTTCAGTTAAAGCAAATTCCTGATTAGCAATAGACCTTTCTACCACTGGAGGAATAGGGTTAATAGTAGCGTTCATGTATTTTCCGGTAAAACCCAGAGACACCCAACCATTAGCCCTTTCTTGAACGTGAATACCTGTACTAAATTCGTGAATTTCAATATTTGGTGAACTCATGTTTTTAACCTTTATCTAATTCTGGATGACGTGAACCTGTACAAAGCCAATAAATGGGAGCAACTAAACCAAAAGGCCGCCAAAGTTTGGGATTTTTAATTACCGCTGTTACCCCTCCCCTATTTCTACTTAATAAGTTAACATTTGGTTCAGGATATTTACTACCCAACATCCCAAAAGCTGAAGCTGCAAAAAATTCTATGTTACCCCCTCCCATTTGTTGCCATGATTGTAATTTTCTGCAAACTTGGGGAAACCGGGCTGATGCTAAAAATGCTGGTTTATCTCGATTTACCCACAAATCAGATTGTTCACATTTATTCAATACTAAGGCAATGCGCCGCTTACTTCCACCCAGATCATTCCGGTCTAGTGCTAACAGCAATTTATCTAAACCATTGGCATATTCTAAATCTTTGCGCCGACTACTACCATCAACTAAAAACAGAATACCATTACACTGTAAACAGTCTTCTAAATATTCATCTAATAGAGGATCTTTGACTTTATGCAGCAAGTCTGTAAAAAATTCCCCAGCATAATCTTTAGAACTGACATTTAAATTCAGTAATTTAGCACCTAATTTTTTTTCCTTGAGCGTAATTTGTAAGGTGCAATCTTTCACCTCTGACACATTTTTACTTAAATCAGTTTGTTCTAATTGTAAACCTTGTTCTAAGATATTTTGAGCTTTATTGATCAGGTCTTCTCCCCCTTCGTCCACTGCGGTTACAGCTTGCACTGGACTATCAGGATCAGCATTTGGCCATCGGGCTAAGGAGGCCATATATGTGGTTTTTCCAGAAGTGCGATCGCCTATAATTCGTAATACTGCACTACTTTGTAATGTGGGCTGATTTTTATTCTTAAATAAATTAAACATCTTCTTTCATCCTCTTACCTGTACTTAACCAATAGAGAGGTGAAATCATGCCATAGGGCGACCAGTTATCAGTTTCTCGTAACACTGAATATCTACCCCCTTGTCCTAATTCTTCCTTACGATTGGGGCGCGGATCTTTATTTCTTAAAACCCCAAAAGTAGATATAGCATAAAACTGTAAATTTTTATGAGAAATATTGTCTTTTAAAAATGACAGTGTTTCCGGGAAATGAATAGCAAATAAATCATTTTCAGGATCTAAACGACCAGGCCACAGTTCCCCCCGTTCACATTTACTCATGGCTACAGCTAACCGTAAATCATGCAATCTTCCCTGTTTATCCATTAAATCTATAAACCTTTTAAAGACTCGTTTATAAAATTTATCCGTTCCTTGTCTCCACTCTGTTAATAGAATTAAACACCCTTGAGTATCTTTACTTAAACACTCATTCATAAATTCTTCATGTAATGGATCGGTAGAGACTGATTCTAACTCTTTAAAAACCTCTCCTGGATAGTCTCGCACAGCTAAGTTTAGCTGCTCTAGTTTTCGCCATTTTTTCTGAATTTCAATCATGAATGAATAGACTTTCAAATCATCAATTGATTTCACATATTTCTGAGTAGGTTCTAAGGATGCACCCTCTAAAATAATGTTTTCCGCTTTGTCTGCTAATTCTTTGGTTTCTTCATTCAATGCTTGCACTTTAAAATTTTTCTTTTTCCATGTTGCTTTTCGTGGTTGATAAGCCAAAGCCGCTAAATAAGTAGTTTTGCCAGAAGCCTGTGGTCCGATGATATGAATGTTGCTCATGTTACACCCTTTTAACTAATTAATTATTTAATTATTTCAACAACGGAGAATGATGAAGATAGTCCCAGCAATATACAGCAAGTAGCTTTGAGTGAGGTACACCTTGTGCGGGCAAGATGCCCGCACCACAAGAGTTTTATTATTAATATCTGTACTTCATAAACGGATAACTGCTGTAATTTGCGGCTATACAAACAAAGTCCGCAGAAAGTGGACTAAATAAATGATGAATTTCCAATCAGTACCGGCGGGTTTTGCCTGTGTAGATGGGATTTCTCATGACCGGTGCTGGTTTCAATCCCTGAAAAAACCTGAAAAAATTTGTTTAACACAATTCCCACCTATTTCGCTAAAAAACTACCCAAATAAATCCAAGGTAATTCTAATAAACCTCGATGATGAATAGATGTAATGAAACACCGCACCGAGCCACCGGAAAGACCATTATTTAATTGTTCTAATTGGGAATAAATCGGACGAAAATATCTTTGTAAAACATAAATATGCCGCTGCTGCCAGTTGAGGGAACTACCATAGGGCTTATAAGCTAGTTTACCACCTTCCTTGGTCAAATCACAAAATAAATCAGCTTTATTGATACAAATCGCTAAATGTCTGACATTAGGACATTGGTGATGAAAAAATTCTACCCACCTGTCAAAACGATTACACCATTGTTTTTGCGTGGCAAACTGCTCCACATCCGTACCCGGTTGTAAATCCATGCCCCGATGGGGTGGCAAAATCAGCAACAGTCCCTCGCTGTTATGAAGAGTTTGTAAAAATTGATTCCATCGTTCAGGACTATCCTTTTGCAAATTCCTGTCCCACACCTCCCCCGCTGTATCAATCCAATCTACCACCATTTGCTTATTACCAGACGGTAGCCGCACCTCCATCTCTAAATACCTGGGGTGTGGCATTTGCCGAGGTGTTGCGTAGGGCTGTGAGTTCTCATCCAACAATTGCACCCTCAGATTGTCATAATCGAGATTGGCAACTTTGACATATTCACCTTTGGGGTTGACCAACTCTAGAGCCAAGTGAGTCTTACCTGTTGCGCGATCGCCTATGTATACTACTCCCACCTTGATTATCTTTAGTACATTGGGTATATTTAAGTGCCATTATACAATAATTGTTTTGATACAAATAATCATTTTTAGATCAAGTTTTAAGTTTTGAAAAATTAATCATAGCTTCCGTAGGTTGACATGAAAAAACCAAGCCCTGTAAAAAATCTAAAAAAATCTAAAAAAATCTAAAAAAATATACAGCAGTTTCCGATATTCACAAAGTACAGATATTAATAATAAAACTCTTGTGGTGCGGGCATCTTGCCCGCACAAAAAGTACAGATATTAATAATAAAACTCTTGTGGTGCGGGCATACTATGGCTAACGCCACGCTACGCGAACGACCAAGTGTTACAGTGAGCTTGTCGAACTGCTCAGTACAAGTCTTGCCCGCACAAGGTGTACCTCACTCAAAGCTACTGGCTGTAAAATCGCTGAAAACCTCTTGCATTATACAATATAGAAATTAGGTGCGTTTTAACTTACACACCTAAATTTACTTGATATCTAATAAGGATCTGAGTCAAATCTTCCCCGCTTGACACTTCTGAGATAATAACCTCGTGACGGTAGTTTATTCAAATCAAAACTGTCACCTTGAGGAACTCTCCAAATTTTATAGTCGTGATAAGTGAGAGGAGTTCCTTTTTCACAAACTTCTGGGGGATGATCTCCTAACACAAAATAGGCTGCACCTTTACCCATAACTTTAGCAATACCATATCGATCAATCAACAAAGAAGTTTCTTCACTAATTGCTATCCCTAAAGCAGTTGAAGATACACCATCTTGAATTTGCCGAGCAATAAAAACCATAATTCTCCCCATTCTTTTGCGTTCATTAAAATGGGTATCAATAATAGTCCCTCGCAAATGCTTCCACTGAAAAAAGTTATAGGTAAAAGTAATATTTCTGTAAGGGTCATCAAGGGCTTCGTAAGTTTCAATGCTATCCACACAAGCGCAAGAATCATAAACATATTCACTTTGAATCATTGCCCCGGCACTTGTACCACCAATAGCACCACCTTGATCATAAACCGACTTGATAGCAACTTCTAATTTAGTATTTTTCCAGTGACGAATATATTCACATTGATCACCTCCAGCAAAGAAAATTACTCCAGCATTTCTGACTTTATCAAAAATATCCGTTCTGTTCGCTTCTTGGCGGTTACGAATGATGAGAGTTTCTACATATTTGACACCTTTCATGGAATAAATTAACTGATTGTAATCATCCTTACCAGCAGCCCGAATCACTAAAACATTAACTTTAATATCGCTGTTACTACCCCCCCTGACTTGATTAATCATCCATTGAATGGCATCATCAACATCAGTACCACCACCACCTAAGTTATGAACAGGACCGGCTAGTTTAGGTAATTGATAAATAGGTTCAGGGGGAGGAGTTTGGTGATCAGCAATGATATCCTTGAGGAACTGCTTTAACTGTGCTGTCAGACGGCCGATAATTTGGTTTACCACCCTCAACAAGCTGTTTTTTGCATTCTGCAAATGCCTGGATATATTTGGGAATGCTTTTGTCATATTCAAATCTTGTCAAGCAAACAGCAATCATTTCTAACTCTCGCATTTGAGGAGCTAAATTCCCAGCGTACAGGGTTTGTACTGTTTTTTTACGGCTAATAATCAGAGTAGTCTTTAATTCTCCTCAGAGAAGATGAATGCAGTAGTCTAAATTAATATTAAATTAATATTAGTTTGGTTAGTTTGGGCAGTTATCAACCGCGTCTACACAGACAAAACCCACCTGCATGGGTTGAGAAACCCTGATTTCATCAATTACCGTTTTTTATCACTACCAGATAATTTCTCCTCGTTCTTTGACTGTTCTTTTGTAAACCATTTCTGTTTGCTGACCTAATTTTGGCCAACTAAATCGTTTTTCTAAATCTGCATAGGCATTATTTACCAACCATTGACAATAATCTGGGTTTCTCAAAACTTCTAAAATTCCCCAAGCTACAGAGTCAGGATCATTTACCCAGGTAGTAATTCCCGTTTTTGTATGTTGAACTACTTCAGGAAAACCACCAGTATCGGAAACTATCACTGGTACGCGAGAGGCAAAACTTTCTAAAGCCACAATACCAAAGGGTTCATAAAGACTGGGGAAAACCGCACAGTCGGCGATAGTTTGAAATCTATCTAAGTATTCATCAGAGAGAAACCCGGTAAAGTAACACTTGTGCCAAATTCCTAAATCCCAAGCTTGACGTTTTAGATGTTCAGTATTACCGCCGCCGACTATGATAAATTTAACATTACCGCCCATTTCCCAAAGCACCTTGGGAGCAGCATTAAGTAACACAGGTACGCCTTTTTCGTAGGTCATGCGACCAAGATAATAAACAATTTTTTCATCATCCGTGGCAAATTGTCGCCGAAAATCTTGAGGATGAAAATCTTTGTCATGTCGTTTCTTTTCTGGGCGAATACCATTATATATTACGTCAATTTTATCACTAGCAACAGAAAGCGATCGCCCGATTTCTCGACGCATATATTCACTACAAACGATTACCCGCCAAGCATTTTCAGCTAGTGCATATTCTTTATTATGAATATAGCGTTGGGTATCATTGTGAATACCATTATAACGTCCATGTTCCGTGGCGTGAATGGTGGCAATTAAGGGAATTTTAAAGATATACTTAAGAGCGATCGCAGCATCACCAACTAACCAATCATGGGCATGAATCAAATCAAATGGCTCCTTTTCCCTCAACAACTTACCACCATAAGCGCCCATACTCTCATTTAAATTCACCACCCAGTGAAAAAAATCGTTACTAGCAGCCACGTGGACACGATGAATATGAATCCCCTCAACGACTTCATAAAGGGCTGCTTGACCAAATTCAGGGGTAATGAGGTGAATGTCATGGCCTAACTTGATCAGTTCCGGGTACAACTCAGCAACGTGACGAGCAATTCCCCCGACTATCCTGGGTGGAAATTCCCAACTCAGCACTAATATCTTCATTGACTTGACTCCCCGATGATTGACAAAAAAATCCAAATATATAAAAACTATATTTATAGCAGGGAACAGGGAAAAGAAAATTAGAAATTAGAAATTAACGAAAACTGCTCCTGAAAAACCGGACAAAATAGGACATCATTCAACAATTGTACTAAATAAATCATCTCAGGGTAATGGATAGCCGAAGCGGTTATACAAATTTATTGAATTTATCGAATAGGTTGGGTTAAAATAATACAGGACATATTATAAATAAATTCACCAACGGGGGAAGAAAAGCTAATGCAAATCATCCGTCTGCCGGTACTTTCAGACAATTATATATTTTTACTGCATGATCCACAACAGAATATTGCGGCTGTTGTTGATCCGGCCGAAGCGCAACCAGTATTAGACGAATTGACAAAATTAAATGCTGATTTGGTAGCAATTTTTAATACTCACCATCATGGTGATCATGTGAGTGGAAATACTCAATTGATGAAAAAATTTCCCCAAGTGACAGTTTATGGAGGTGCGGAAGATAGAGGCCGGATTCCGGGACAGCAGGTATTTTTAGACAACGGTGATCGCGTCCAATTTGGAAATCGTACTGCTGAGGTGTTGTTTGTTCCTGGCCACACCCGCGCTCATATTGCTTACTATTTCCCGCCAGAAAGCCCAGGAGAGCCGGGGGAATTGTTTTGTGGTGATACATTGTTTGCTGGTGGTTGTGGTCGTTTATTTGAAGGTACACCGGGGCAAATGGTAGCATCTTTAAATAAACTACGGGCTTTACCGGATGATACTCGCGTTTGGTGCGCCCATGAATATACTTTCAGCAATTTGCGGTTTGCTGTGACTGTAGACCCGGAAAATGCGGATTTGCAAAAACGCTACCAGGATGTTAAAACTCAACGGGAGGCCAATGAAGCCACAGTTCCATCACTTTTGGGAATAGAAAAACTCACAAATCCTTTTTTGCGTTGGGATAAACCGTCTTTACAAGCAACAGCGAAAAGTCATGAAGAAGTTCAAACCTTTGCCCGGATTCGAGGCATGAAGGATAATTTTTAGTCTGTACTGCATTTAATTTGTAGAATGATAGCGGGCAGGTATAGCGGGCAGGATGCCCGCACCACAAGACTTAGCTATATTAAGATTGTATATAGGGTTTGCTGATAGCGTAGCGTGGCGTTAGCCATATAAACCTAAAACCATTTATTAACAAAGGGTTTCGCGGATTTTTACCATAAAAAAGTGCCAGGTTTTGGCTAATGGTGTCTGAAAATGAATTGCATTTTTCTTTGTCGGATTTGGAAAATTGAGGATATCCAGACAGTTAAAACTGTTCCCAGTTAAGAGTTAAGAGTTCCCTTTTAATTTTTAATATTTTTATTTATGGGATTTAGTATTGCGATCGCTCCCCAAATTTCGCTACAATATCAAGGCTGTGGGTATGTTCAAAGTCGCTGAGGATCAAGCTACAATCTTGTCAGCCACACTGATGACATCCAAATAACTAAGATATTACAAAGAAAAGCGAAAAACAATGGCGAAACGTGTGCAATTGGTTTTAACAAAAGATGTCAGTAAACTGGGAAAAATCGGCGACTTAGTAGAAGTAGCTCCCGGTTATGCTCGTAACTATCTGATTCCCCAGAGTTTAGCAGATCGGGCGACACCGGGTATTCTCAAACAAGTAGAACGGAAACGGGAAAAAGAACGCCAAAGACAATTAGAACTCAAACAACAAGCAACTGAACAAAAAGCAGCTTTAGAAACAGTTGGTAACTTAAAAATTGCCAAGCAAGTTGGTGAAAATGAGGCTATTTTCGGTACTGTTACTACCCAAGATGTAGCAGATGCTATTTTAAAAGCGGCTAATCTAGAAATAGATCGTCGTGGTATTACCATTCCTGATATTAGCCAATTGGGTACTTATAAAGCGGAAATTAAGCTCTATTCTGAAGTAACAGCAGAAATTAATATTGAAGTCGTCTCTAACTAACGGATTTCAATTTAATTTTAGATTTTGGATTTTAGATTTTAGATTTTAGATTTTAGATGGACTCCAGTAATTAGTCCGGGGGCTTGTCAATTTTGGATTTTAGATTTATACCCGCATAAATTCGGCGGAATCAGATTCAGACTAGGTATGAATTTTCAATCTTTAATCCAAAATCCAAAATTTAAAATCCAAAATTTAAAATCTAAAATTTGGTGAATTACAGCTTTTGGTATAGTTAAAGTATAAATACAAACTATAAGAATCCAATAAACCTAATGGCTGAAGAACTGAGTTTTCAAAGTGATGGTAGTAATCGCCTACCACCACAAAATATCGAAGCAGAGGAGGCGATTCTAGGGGGTATTTTACTAGATCCGGAGGCTATTGGTCGAGTGAGCGATCGCTTAGTCCCCGAAGCCTTTTATATTAGCGCCCATACAATAATCTATCAGGCCGCTTTGCGTCTTCATACGCAACAAAAACCCACAGATTTGCTTTCCATCACCAGTTGGTTAACAGACAATGATCAACTAACAAGAATTGGTGGAAGAAATAAATTAGCCACATTAGTAGACCGCACGGTTTCAGCGGTGAATATTGATGCTTTAGCAGGGTTAGTCATGGAAAAATACCTGCGACGACAATTAATTAAAGCAGGTAATGAAATTGTACATCTGGGTTATGAAACAGAAACAGAATTACCAATTGTTCTAGATCAAGCCGAACAAAAAGTTTTTAATGTCACCCAAGAAAAACCCCAATCAGGATTAGTTCATATTGGTGATAC
Organism: Anabaena sp. FACHB-1391; assembly: GCF_014696755.1. Taxonomy (NCBI): domain Bacteria; kingdom Bacillati; phylum Cyanobacteriota; class Cyanophyceae; order Nostocales; family Nostocaceae; genus Anabaena; species Anabaena sp. FACHB-1391. Next base: position 105,687 of record NZ_JACJQS010000005.1, read on the forward strand.
ATTAATTAATACTTTCCAAGATATTGAAACTCGTCATCAAGGTATTGCTTTACCAGGAATACCCTGTGGTTTTTATGATTTAGATGCTATGACTAGCGGTTTTCAGCGTTCTGATTTAATTATCGTAGCTGGGAGGCCGTCAATGGGGAAATGTCTCAGTTATGATTCAGAAATCGTCTTAGCAGATGGACAAATTGCCACAATTGAAGAATTATATCAGCAACGGCAAGGTTCATTATTAACATTAAATGATGATTGGAAATTTACCTTTACCCAACCATCTGCATTTGTAGATGATGGAATTAAACCAGTTTTTCGCATCACAACTCGCTTAGGACGGGCAATTGAAACCACAATTACTCACCCATTTTTAACTATTAAAGGTTGGCAAAGATTAGAAAATTTACAAGTAGGAAATAAGATTGCCATCCCTCGCAAAATAGATGTGTTTGGAACAGAAACTATCCGCGAGTGTGAAGTCAAATTATTAGGTTATTTAATTGGTGATGGTGGTTTAACTAATAGCACTCCTAGATTTACAAACAGCAACCCATTATTGCAAACAGATTTTTCTGAAGCAGTAACTGAATTTGGTGGTTTGTCAATAACAAGGGAAGATTCCCCAGGACAACAGACACCTTCATTATGTGTTGGATTAGAAAAATTAGGTTTATGGGGTAAAGATGCTGATACTCAAACTATCCCAAACATTGTCTTTAAATTAGAAAAATCACAATTATCATTGTTTCTAAATCGTCTTTTTGCCACTGATGGTTGGGCTACTGTGCTTAATAGTGGTCAATCACAATTAGGTTATTGTACAGTCAGCGAAAGACTAGCAAGACAAATTCAACATCTGTTGTTAAGATTTGGTATTATTGCTGCTTTGAAAAAGCGGTCTGTGAAATATAATAATACCCGTAGACCAGCATGGCAATTAGATATTACTGATGCTTTATCTATCAAAAACTTCATTGCAGAAATTGGCATTTTTGGCAAAGAAGCAGCATTAGCAAAAGTTACAGCAGCAATATCTCAAAAAAGATATCAAACCAATCGTGACTTAATACCTGTAGAAATTTGGGAACAATTAGCAAATAGTGATGTATATTGGGATGAAATCATTTCCATTGAATCAGTTGGTAACAAACAAGTTTATGATTTAACAATTCCTAAAACACATAATTTTGTCGCTAATGATATTTGTGTTCACAATACCGCCTTTTGTCTTAACCTTGCTCATAATATTGCTGCTGGTTATAAACTACCGGTGGCTGTTTTTAGTTTAGAAATGTCCAAAGAACAACTAGTACAAAGACTATTAGCTAGTGAAGCAGGAATTGAAAGCAGTTATTTAAGAAGTGGTCGCATTAGTCAAACGCAATGGGAACCGTTAAGCCGTGCTATTGATAAGCTTTCAGAAACACCAATGTTTATTGATGATACGGCAAATATTACAGTTACACAAATACGAAGTCAAGCCCGAAGACTGCAAGCAGAACAAAATGGAAATTTAGGATTAATAGTCATTGATTACTTGCAATTAATGGAAGGTGCAGGTGATAATCGTGTGCAAGAATTATCAAGAATTACCCGTTCTTTAAAAGGTTTAGCGAGGGAATTATCTGTACCGGTTCTTGCTTTATCACAGTTAAGTCGGGGGGTGGAAGCAAGAACTAATAAACGGCCAATGTTATCTGATTTAAGAGAATCGGGATCAATCGAACAAGATGCGGATATAGTAATGATGTTATACCGTGATGAATATTATTCACCAGATACTCCAGATAGAGGAATTGCCGAAGTGATCATCGCTAAACATCGGAATGGACCAACAGGAACAATCAAACTATTATTTGATCCTCAATTTACAAAGTTCAAAAATCTAGCCAGACAAAACAGTTGGTAATATGTTAAAAAAATACTTTTTTAGCTTGATATTTCTATTTATCAGTATCCAAATTGGTAGCATTCAGAAAGTAGCTGCAGCACAAACAGTAGTTCCAGAAGTTACTACTAGCAAATCCCTTTGTCCCGCTCAATTATCATCAACAATTAATACTATTATCAATCGGCCTCAATTTAGTCGAGGACGTTGGGGAATTTTAGTTAAAACATTATCATCAGACAAGATTCTTTATAGTCAAGATAGCCAGAAATATTTTATTCCCGCTTCTAATATTAAGCTATTTACCACTGCTGTAGCATTACAGAAATTAGGTTCAGATTTTCGGATTCGTACCTCTATTTATGATGATGGTAATGGTATTTTGCGTGTAGTGGGTAGGGGAGATCCGAGTTTTAAAAACCCTCAATTAGTATTATTAGCAAAACAACTTTATCAACAGGGAATTAGAGAAATTAATCAGTTAATTGCTGATGATAGTTATTTTCAAGGTGAAGTAGTTCATTCCAGTTGGGAATGGGAAGATATACAGGCTGATTATGGCGCTCCTGTTAATAGTTTAATATTAAATGATAACGCTTCTGGATTAAGTTTTTTACCCCAAAATATCGGACAACCATTACAACTAAAATGGGTTGAACTTACAGAAGCATATCAGTGGAAAATTGAGAATAATACCATTACTACTCAAGCAGATAAACCCGGTTTTGTAGAAATTAACCGCGATTTAAAAGGACAGATTTTGAGGATAAAAGGACAATTAGCGGTAAATTCCCAACCGGAAATTACTGCTATAGCTGTATTTGATCCAATTAGCAATTTTTTAAAACAATTTCGTCATAATTTAATCATAGCAGGAATTACCGTTCAAGAAACTGTAATTAGTAATTTGAATAAAAATAAAAATGGCAAAGAAATAGCCGCAGTAGAATCTCCACCTTTGTCTGAATTATTAATAGAGACAAATGTAAATAGCAATAATTTGTATGCTGAGGCTCTACTCAGAAGTTTAGCTATTAAAAAACCAAGAGAAAAAGATCAAAATACGGCTGATATCGGATTACAAGTTATGAAAGAAACCTTAACTCAATTAGGAGTTGAACCAGAAAGTTATGTAATTGTAGATGGTTCTGGGTTATCTCGCAAGAATTTAACGACTCCAGCGGCTTTAGTACGAGTTTTACAAGCAATTGATAAATCACCTCAAAGAGAAATTTTTCGGGCTTCCTTACCCATTGCAGGTATGACAGGTAGCTTAAAAAATCGCTTGATTAATACTGCTGCTGTGGGAATTGTCCAAGGAAAAACCGGTTCCATGACAGGAGTTTCTGCTCTTTCTGGATATGTAAATTCAGCTAATTATGAGCCTTTAGTTTTTAGTATTATGGTGAACCAATCTGAACAACCTAGTAAAATTGTGAGAACAGCAATAGATGAAATTGTGGTTTTATTAACCCAATTAAAACGATGTTAAAATAACTTTAAGCAATGCTACCGCGTTTTCTGGCTTCTTTAGAGGAAATACCGACATTTTTAATCCCAGCTTTGATCATTTGTCGTTCTAAAAGGGCAAAAAAACGGGTCCTGTCACCACCTCTGACTACAGCCTGATTATGGGCTTCCGCAATAGCCACAGGATAACCGTATCCTTTTTGTACTTGTGCCAACATTAGTCCTAGTGCTTGATCAAACATAGTTTGATTGGCGACAACCCAAGCAGGGACTTCAATCCGGGCGATTTCTGTACCGACATGGACGTAACAAAAATAAATAATTTGGTCGTCATACAATTCTAAAATTCGCGCATTACTCCGCCATAATGGTCCTCGTTGTCCAGGTTGGAGTTGGCTAGTCATGATGCTTGTATCGCGCAAAGTATCAAATTTTTTACAAGGTACGTATTCTAGTTGGTTGGGGCAATAGGTGATACAATCGGGGACAGGATAGGGACAAGCCAAAAACCGTAAAAAGTTAGTGGCTTCCGTGCTGCGAGAGGCACTAAGATAACCCATGAGGGGTATTTGAGCTTGTTGGAGTTTTTGCCAGGCCTCTAAAATAGGTGGTAAAATGCGATCGCGGGCATCCATCGGTAACTGATCTAAAAACCAGTATATTAACGAACCATCAACCATGGCTAAAGTTGGTGCTGCTGTTTTCACACTACAGGCCAGTTCAGCTAATACCGTAGCCTCCGAAGCAGTACGCCGATAACCCATCCATTCTTCCGCTCTAATTCCCCATTGACGGGAGATATATAAATCTTCGGGGCGATAAAATATCTCCGGTAGACTATCGAGAATGGGGTGAAGATTTTGACCATAGTGTAAAACCACCCTGCCGATATTGAGTAAGTAACAATACGCAATTTCGTGATGATTAGGGGCAATTTGCGAACCATCAGTAGAAATGACAGTATGAATTTTCGGGGGAACAGGAATAGTAATACAGGTTTCTAGGGGTTCAATTGGTGTAGCATTAGCAAAGAGAATCCGATTGTGCCATTTTTCCTGACGTTCAACTAACTCCTGTTGACACTCTACAGCCTGTTTAAAAAATTGTTGTGCTAATTCTAACCGCTGATGACTCGCGGCCACTTCTGAAGTCAAATGTTGACTGAAACCTTGCATTTGTCCCGATATTTTTGTTAAATCAAGCATAGTGTTTGTAGTTGTGCGAATAGATGTAAATACTATATAATTAACAACTGTATGCTAATAACTGGAAAAATGGTGTCATGAAAAAATGGAAATTAACAATGACAATCCTTCTATTCGGAATTATATTATATACTCCAAAAGTGAGTGGTAAAAATTTGGCAAGTATTTCCGATACTAGAATCAAATCATCACTGTTAGCACAAGCTGATAAAAAAGAGGCTATCATCTATTTTCATAGAGGAATTAACCGCCATACATCAGGAGATATCAAAGAAGCAATTGCAGAATATAATCAAGCCTTGAAGTTACGTCCTGATTTTGCTGAAGTTTACTATAAACGAGGAATATCTCGCTATAAACTGGGAGATTTAAAAGGAGCAATTTTAGATTATAATCAAGCAATCAGCCTAAATCCTAATTATGCGGGTGTTTATAATCATCGCGGATTTACTCGTCATGATTTGGGAGATTTCCCAGGAGCTATTAGAGATTTTAACCAAGCATTAAAGCTGAATCCTAACTTTCCTGAAGCTTACCAAAATCGAGGTATTACTCGCAATGCTTTAGGTGATAAACAGGGAGCAATTAGCGATTTAAATACAGCAGCTAACTTATTTCAAAAACAAAAAAGAATCAGTAATTATCAAGAGGTAATTAATCTTATTAATAAGCTCCCCGATTTGTCTAAGAAGTCGGGGATGTAGATATTCTAGATATTGGTTAAATTACAACCAGGTTGCAAAATCGTAAGTAAAATGAGAAAGTGATATTAGTTGAATACGGGAATCATTTTTTCCTGCTTCCCGTTCTAATGAAGTATTATAACCCCAATCTGCGAGAAAAAGTTTTACATGATTTAAGTCTGATTGTTGTTGCACTAATTGTAAAGTTTTTAATCTATCTTCAACAAACCATAAATTAACAGTTTGGGTATTTGCTTTCTTGATTAATTCTCGTAAAGTTGCATATTTTGGGCGTTTTACCTCTTTACCAAAAATATTTTCTGATGGTAAATTAACTCCTTCTTGTTGTAACAATTGCTTGACAAATCGCCCTTCTTTAGTAGTGACAATATATAACTGAACTTGAGTCTCAAGAGTTATTTTCAGTCTTTCAATGACACCAGGATAAAATCTATGTAGACTTAACCAACCATCTAAATCTTTCTCAATCCATTCATCTCGCAAATTATCTAATTGTGTAGAAACTGCTTTTGCTTCTAAGTTATTTGCTACTAAAATTTCGGCGGTAATAGTTGTCCATGATTGCAGGATTTGAGCATCAGAAAAACCTGCAATTAAAGCTTTAATTAAAACAGGCATTTCCCAACCGGTTTCAATTACAGGACGTAAGCGATAGAATCTCAAAGCTAAATCATCTGGTAGTGTATCGTCAACCGGCGACCAAATTTGACAGTAGGTACGCCATGCTACCTCAAAATACTCAATTAGTCCATCGCAAACCACTCCATCAAAGTCTAAAGCCAAAATCGTGGGACTATTTGCTGTCATTGTTCTGAGGTGAAAAACTGCTTTTGTTAGTTTACCGCACCTTGATAGCCAGATATGTAGCGATTAACCTTTAAAATAGCAAATAAGAAATAAAAACATAAAAACATAAAATTATTTTAAAGTTTTTCAGTACTGATATGGAAATGGAGCAGAATATTAATGTATTAATATTATCAATAATATCTCAAGATGTAAATGGGGGCATCAAAACCATGCAAATCAAACTGATTTCCGAAAATAAACTGACACAGGAGCAGGAAGAACAGGTTTTTAACCTACCAGTAGCTATCGGCAGGGATATGAGTCAACTTCCTGCGGTTATCAATGGTGAAACGGTGTCTCCTATAGTTTTATTAGACTCTCATAAGCAAATTTCTCGCTTTCATGCTCAAATTACCTTAGAAAACAATCAGCTTTATATAGAAGACAAGAGCGCCAATGGCACTCTTGTTAACGGTGAAAAACTACTTAAACAACGTCGGACTTTAATCAGTGGGGATAGACTGGGAATAGGTAACTACACCATTACCGTTATCCTCATTCGATCTGGGGATGAGAATATTACCATTGTACTTGAAGGTAAGTCCACAATTTTTAACCCCCAATCGGAGATTATTCCCGTATCTAGGGTGCGGAAATTACCAGATTCTCAATCATCCATCATTTTTAATCCTTATACGGATGCTTTAGAACAACAAACTCCCGACGCTGTACCCATTCAAATAGCGGGTTTTCCCTATAATTTCAACTTTTGGAATGCAGAAAAGGTTCCCCTAGAAGCTATTCGTCGCAGTGGTATTTTAGTCAGAGAAACAGAATATGTGGCCTGCGGGGGAGGAATGGGCAGTTTTGTTTGGGTGGATATGTTGAGAATTGCGGGAGTTAAACCGGAAAATATTAAAGTTTTGAGTGTTCAAGACAAACCTTATAAACGCTATGAAAGCCTACTGAAAAATTGTCAAATTCCCCGACATAAACGAATTCGTTCCGGTTCAGATTCCTGTCCTGATAATATTTGGGGCTGGCCAGGATATGCTTTAAGAGATGCTTGGAGATCCTTCTTTTCTGGACAAGTTGGTGCAGCTTTAGGATTTTTGTGGCAAGTTTTTGCTGAACCTGTTTATGCAGATACCTACACCCCCCGTGGACGAGATGTATTTGAGTCCATGGACCGGGAGAGCGATCGCATTAGTTGGGGTAAAATGTTAGAATATGGCAGTATTCGTAGTCTACGACAAACGGAAGACGGGCGTTATTGTATTGCCTATTCCACTTCCAACCAAGAAGACGGAAATCACCAATTTTTATTAGCTAAATATGTCCATCTCTGCACAGGTTATCCCGCAATCAAACTACTACCAGACCTGGAAAAATATCGTCAAGAATATCCCGAAGAAACAGGAAATTATAAAACAGTAGTTCAAGGTTATGAACCCCATGATCATATTTACCAACAATTAGAAAAAAAAGGCGGTACTATTGTCCTTCGTGGGTCGGGAATTGTAGCCTCACAAATATTAGAAAGGCTGTATGAAGCCCGAAAAATGAAACATATTCAGGTAATTCATTTAAACCGAGACCCCCGCAAAGGTCAAGAATTTCAGCCAGCTAAACGCTACGTAGAAAATGATTGGGAATTTCAACCTTTTAACTGGCCAAAAGGAACTTGGGGCGGTGATATGCGAACAATGCTAGAAGCCGCTGACCCGTTAAGACGACGGGAATTATTACAGGCTTGGGGGGGAACAACCACAGCTAGTCGCAAAAAATGGCGCGACATTGTTCGTCAAGGAATAGCTCAGAAATGGTATGAAATTCATTATGGTTTAGTCACCAAACTAGAACGTAATTCCCAAGGTCAAGTTGTTACTCATGTAGTCACTAGCAAAGGTCAAAAAACCCTAATTGCTGATTTTGTGATTGACTGTACAGGATTGATTTCCGATCCTTTAGAAAGTCCATTTTTAAAAGACCTAATACTGCATTACGACCTAGATTTTAACCCAGAAGGACGTTTTCATGTAGAAAACAACTTTGAAATCAAAAAACTGCGAAATAATCGTTCTCGCATATATGGGGCAGGAATTATCACCTTAGGCGGTCCCTACGCCCCCGTAGACACATTTTTAGGACTACAATATGCTGCCCATCGTTCTATCGAGGCTTTGGCTGCTGTAAAAGCTCCAGGAGTCCGCTATATTCAGGGAATTTATTCCCTTTGGCAATGGCTAAAATGGGCATTGAATCAAAAGCCTTAATTTTTCAATTCCAGAATTCCAGGACTTACGGAAAATATTCCTCAAACCCTCATTTCTCTGTGTTCTCTGTGCCTCAGTGGTTCGTTATTCCGTGACTCATGCGTAAGTCCTAAATTCTTCTGAATTTTTTCTAAAAACCTTAATTTACACTACTTCTCATATCATTATGACTCCAACTTTATTCGGACGCTGGCAAACACGAATTTTTTTGTTAGCAACAGTGGGAATGTTAGTTTCTCTGCTTTTTTATGGGGGATATTTAGGCATTGCTTCCAACTTAGTTTACTTTTGGGTTGTGTTTTATGTAGGTTTATTTGGCATTGCTTGGGATGTTTTGTATGATTTTCTGCAAAAATATCTCTGGGACCATGACTGGCCTGGAATATTTCAACTTTATGCAGGAGTTATAGAAGGGGTATTTCTGGCTTTAATAATTGCCAATATCGGTTTACCTCATATTCCTAAAACCGAATTTGACTTAACCAGATTTATTCAACATTATGGGTTAGTTTGGTTAGCCGTTTATTTATCTGCTTGGGTAGTCATGCGGTTATTATTTCCCCGGTGGCGTTTTCGCGGTGGAGAATGGATTGGTAAATGGCCGAGAATTTCTTAATGACAATTTCTAACAAGACAATTCTTACCACTTTTCCATCATTCTATTTAACATCTGTTCAAAAAATTCCCTCTTGAGGAAACTGGAATCTAGTCCCCTCCCCTTGATAAGGGGAGGGTTAGGGTGGGGTAAGAACCTGATATTGTCCTAAAACAAATAAACATTTTTATGAATCACCAGTTTATGAATCACCAGAATTTTATCGCTTTCATCACATCCTCAATATTCATGGTGGGGTTAGCTTCCGGTTATCGTTCTCATGCAACCACTACAACCGTTATTCCCAGCCTTCAACCCACCAACCATGGTAATTTTGCTCCAAATGCTATTCAAAGGCAAAATACCCCGGTTAATACCCCTTTAAAGCTGGCTGGTAAGGTGTTTAATATCCAAGACTCCTTTGTTTTAAAAGGTTTTGATGCCGTTGCCTATTTTCAACAAGGAAAAGCAACCCCAGGTAATGCTAATTTCACCTATAAATGGCAGGATGTAAATTGGCGATTTTCCACAGCCGAAAACCGCAACCTATTTATGAAAAATCCTGAAAAATACGCTCCGCAATATGGAGGATTTTGTGCTTGGGCTGTCAGTAGAGGATATACTGCACCTATTGACCCTAATGCCTGGAAAATTGTGTCCGGTAAGCTGTACTTAAATGTTAATTTGGACACTCAAAAACGCTGGGAAAAGGACATTCCTGGAAATATTCAAAAAGCTGATCAAAATTGGCCTGGTATAGCTAGGAAAATTCGTCGTTAATGCAGCAAGTAGCTTTGAGTGAGGTACACCTTGTGCGGGCAAGATGCCCGCACCACAAGAGTTTTATTATTAATATCTGTACTTCATAATATCGGAAACTGCTGTAATTAGCGAGAAAGAGCTTCATTTAGCTAGGGTGTGTTAGCGACAGCGTAACGCACCATCATCAAGGATTATTATACATCTGAATATATCTAATAAGTTATTTAAATCATTCTTCAGCAAAAAAGGACTAGTACCCTATATTAGCCTATATTCTCAATAATCTTGAGAATTTTCTCAATAAGTTAACGAAAAAAGTTAATTTCAGGGCTTGCAATTCTCAACTATTTTTTGTATGATTTTTTTAGATAGAATCTGCTTGGGCTTTTTTTAAGAAAAAACCTTAATTATCGTCAATGGGTTTTCAAGAAATATTATACTAATACTAATATCTTCAAATCTGATCAAGGTTGTGGATGTAGTGGGTAATTCATCAATTACCCATAAATTACTCAGATGTACTGCATTTAATTTGTATAATTCTTGCGGGCAAGATGCCCGCACCACAAGAAATAACAATATCAGGATTATTGGATCTAGCTGCGTAACAGCTTATTGTGCCGAAAATCTTGCTAATAACTCCCCACGAGATGATTGTAGAAGTAAAGGAGTAAATTCTTCTCTACTCATGGCCATCAGGGGGTTAATAATTTTTGTCAATTCGGCATCAACTTCACCAAAACGCACTTGCAGAATACTCTCAATGATAGCGCGTCTTTCCCTCTCTACACCAGTCCTAAGTCCTTCCTGTTGTCCTTCTTCTCGTCCTTCCTGGAGTCCTTGTTTTCTCAGTTCTTCTAATTGTTGTTGATACATTTGGGATAATTTCATAATTAACTCCTGATCATCCTGATCAATATCTTGTTCTTGACGCTGACGTGCCGATAACACAGCAATTAGGTTATGTACTAATTCTATGACATCTGCTAGAAACGGACTATTATTTGTCAGTGTTTCCAATTCTTCCACCGCTTGTCTTTGTACTTTTCCCTTACCTAATATCCGCAAAAACAGGGTTTCGGGTGTACTGGGTAATTGATGAATACTCACAATGACGGTTTTAAATCCTTTACCAAAAAGGTAAATCCCCTGACCCCAGTTTTCCTCATCCAAACTAGCATTAAAGCTATCGAGGATTTCTACTGATACTGTAGGAGTCAAAATCCACAAATTAGCTAATTCGGATTCATTTATTCGCGTGTCATTGCGTTTAGCTTGACGTTCAACCTGGGCATGAATGTCAAATAATTTACCCATACAACTGCGGATTTCACTTCTACCCACAGCATTGCGAAATGGTTCAAATACCGCATAATTAGCCGCCATTTTCCCTAATACGCCTAGTGTTGCTAGGTTGGTGGGTGGGGATGAGGGGATAAATAATACGTCAATTTGTCTGACTTCTGCGGTGATGTCTTTACTGGTTTCTACTTGTCCATAGGGTGTTAATAGTTCTGTTAGATATTGTTTAGCAAATTGATCATGTATAAAGCGAGTCATTTATTTTAACTTTAATTAGTAGATATGGGTTATATAGCAATCCTAAATGAAATGTGAATATCTCTTATTTTCCTACCTCTGTGTCCTCTGTGTCTCTGTGGTTCGTTAAAAAAACTAGTTTCATGCTTCAACCCAACCATTCAGCTTTATCTATTTTTTGTAGGTCGGGTTAAGCGACAGCGCAACCCGACGTTTATGTTGGGTTTCATGCTTCAACCCAACCATTCAGCTTTATCTATTTTTTGTAGGTCGGGTTAAGCGACAGCGCAACCCAACGCTCATGTTGGGTTTCATGCTTCAACCCAACCTACAAATCTAGGTTTTTAGGTGTAATGTGTTTATTAAGTAGGGTGTGTTAGCGACAGCGTAACGCACCATCATCAAGGATTATTATACATATGAATATATCCAATAAGTTATTTAAATCATTCTTCAGCAAAAAAGGACTAGTACCCTATATTAGCCCATATTCTCAATAATCTTGAGAATTTTCTCAATAAGCTGACGAAAAAAGTTAATTTCAGGGCTTGCAATTCTCAACTATTTTTTGTACAATCTTTTTAGATATAATCTGCTTGCGCTTTTTTTGAGAAAAAACCTTAATTATTGTCAATGGGTTTTCATTCAAGAAATATTATACTAATACTAATATCTTCAAATCTGATCAAAGTTGTGGATGTAGTGGGTAATTTATGAATTACCCATAACTGATAAATTACTATTGTGCCGAAAATCTCGCTAATAACTCCCCACGAGATGATTGTAGAAGTAAAGGAGTACTTAAGACTTCAAACGAAAAGACTTAATCATGGTTTGTTCTACATCTTTGAGAAAGGGATCATAGAGTTTTTCTTCGGCTCTATAAGTCAGAATATAAACTTTTGAATTACTGATAGTCCAAACTTCCATAGCTTTAAACCTAAAGTTATTAATTTGATCTTCACCTGTATAAACTATTTGATATCCCTCTCGATTATCTATTTTTTTCGATTGCTGTTCAAGAATTTGGACGTTTTTAACGGATTTTTTAATTTGTTCGATAGCAGCCTGATTATACTCTGATAAAGTCTGAGATTTTTGTATATCTTCAATACGGATAAATAGCCCTACTTCGAGATTCAGACTAGAAGTATTAGGGAATATTTTGGCAATAGTTCCCCCGGTTAACGGACTATATTGTTGTTTTTCAGCCTTCCAATCTTGAGGATATTTGATCTCAATTCCAAATTGTTTATCCTCAAATAGTTGACCAGGAATAGTTTTAATATTTACTTGTGAGTCTTGATTTTGATAGCGATAAATAGCTATTAAAACCCCAGTAGTCGTCAAAATAATTGCTGTTATCAATAAAACTTTAATAAATTGAGGTTTGGGAGGAGAGATAATTTCTGTCGTTTGATCATCACCATTATTTTTATCACTAGGATCATCTCCTTTATTTAGAGCTTCCATTACTTCCTGTGCTGACTGGAATCTATGATCAAGATCTTCTTGGAGCATACGCTCTAGTATCTTACCTAAATGTTCACTAATATGGGGATATTTTTGCCAATTCCAAAGATTATTAACATCGCGGGAATCGTCTGGAAATTCACCTGTTAATAATTGCACACAAGAAGCAGCTAAAGCATATAAATCACTGGAATAATCAACCTTTTCCCCTCTGATTTGTTCTAGGGGAGCATAAGCAGGAGTTCCAAAGACCATAGATGTTTCTGTGGTGTCAATATCACCTTTTATCACTTGTTTAACTGCTCCAAAGTCAATTAAATAGAATTTGTTATCTTCTTCTTTGGAGTGCATAATATTACTAGGTTTAATATCCCGGTGAATAACGTTATTTTTATGGATAAATTTTAAAACAGGTAAAATATTATTTAATAAGGCCAAAACCTTGGCTTCTGAGAAACGTCCTTGTTGTTCCAGTTCCTTTTTTAGATCCTCTCCTTCGATATATTGTTGAACCAAATAATTAAACTCCTGTGGGGTACTGAGTTCGGGGTCAGTTACAGTTGAGGAAAAATAATCATATAAGCAGGGAATGTTACCGCTTCTATCTCCTAAATCTTCCAGAACCTTAGCCTCCTTTTCAAAGGCTTTTTTAATCCCTGCAACTATTTCAGGAGAATGATGACTATCAATTCGTAATCGCTTGATCACACAGTAGCGCTGAGTAAGCGTATTTAAATCAATAGCTAAAAAAGTGTCCCCAAAACTCCCTCCTCCTAAACGTCCAAGAAGTTGGTATCTTCCTCTGTTTCCAGTTAAAATCGGGAGTTGTCCTTGGATCTCATTCATTTTCTTTCCCCTGGGTGGCTGCACTCTTGATCTAACACCTCAAGAATATAATAACGGTAATTGTGAACACTTTTCCAGTTTAGTAAAATAACGGCAATTAGCGATCGCTACTACACAAACAAAGTCTATTTACGTGGAATTATGTAAATATAAACCAGCATTAAATGTAATAAAAATACCGATTTGATAATTTGATAATTTTATTTCCTATTCACACTAGGAATCAAAATCCCATGTCGAGGACTAAACAATAAAGCCAAGGTAAATAAACCAGAAACCACTAATACAATAGCTGGACCAGAAGGTAAATTATAAAAGTAGCTAAGATACATTCCGCTAATACTAGAAATTACCCCAATTACCGCCCCTAAAATCATGACTTGATGTAAACGTTTGACTAATAAATAAGCAGTTGCACCAGGAGTAATTAAAAGCGATAATACTAATATTACTCCCACAGCTTTCATACTGGCAACAATTGTCAAAGCAATTAACAACATTAAACCAAAATTTAAACGATTAACTGGTAAACCAGCAGCTTGCGCTCCTAAAGGATCAAATGTGTAAAATAACAGTTCCTTATATAATAAGAAAACTACCATTAAAACAATAGCTGCAATAATAGCTGTATCCCTGACTTCATCAACAGTTACCCCTAAAATATTACCAAAAAGAAAGTGATTCAAATCAATTTTATTATCCTTTTGAATGACTGTAATTAAAGTAACTCCCAGAGCAAAAAAAGCAGAAAAAACTATGCCCATAGCAGCATCTTCCTTAATGGGAGATCGGGTTTTAATTAAGGCTATGGCCATGGTACTTAAAACCCCCGCAATAAACGCCCCAACAAAGATATTAGCACCAATCATGAAGGCTATAGCCAGTCCTGGTAATACTGAATGACTAATAGCATCTCCCAGTAATGCTAGGCGTTGTACCATTAAATAACTACCGACTATAGCACACAATAATCCTACTAGTATGGCGATGATTAAGGAACGTTGCATAAAGCCATATTGCAACGGTTCAATTAGTGTTTGCAACATAGATGAAAATGAACCACGAAGGCGCAAAGAACGCAAAGGAAGAGGGGAAGAGAAGATATTTATTAATTATTATGCTGCTTCAGCAAAGTACATGACTTTTCCACTATAAGCCCGATTTAAGTTATTTTCTGTTAACACCTGTTGGCGTGAACCGGTGGCGATTAATTCACAGTTTAGTAAGATTAAATCATCAAAATGGGTAATAGATTCACCTAAGTCATGATTAACTACTAAGACGATTTTATTGGCTTTTGCTAGTTCTTGAAAGACTTCAAATATGATAGTTTGGGTTTTTTGATCAATACCTACAAATGGTTCATCAAAACAGAAGATTTCGGCTTCTTGAGTTAAAGCCCTGGCTAAAAATACCCGTTGTTGTTGTCCTCCTGAAAGTTCACCAATGGGACGATTTTTTAATGCTTCTATTCCCACTTTTGTTAATGCTTGTGTGGCTATTTGGCGGCTGACTGTAGAGAAACTACGTAACCAGCCTGTTTTTTTAATACGCCCCATCATGACTACATCCCATACGGTGGCGGGGTAATTCCAGTCAATTTGGCTACGTTGGGGTACATAAGCAATTTTCTCTAGTTGCTGGGTTAAGGGCTGATTTTGGTATATAACTTGACCGTTAGTTATGGGAACTAACCCTAAAATAGCTTTCATTAATGTACTTTTACCTGCACCATTGGGTCCAAAAATACCTGTTATCTTTCCTGGTTTAATTGTGCAGTTAATATCTCTTAATGCTTCCTGTGTCCGATAATTTACATTTAGATGGGTGATATTGATCTGTGTAAGTATATTTGCTGAATTTTTGGTAGATAGACTAGATTTTCGGTAATCAGAAATGTTTTGCATAACTTTGATTAAAATAGTTATTTTTTGAGTTTACTATAAAAATGAGAAAAATATGAGAATATCTATAATTATCTATAATTAGAAGTAATCACTGAGATAAATGAAACTAATGCTTAATACAATGTATGACTTTTACTCCCTTTCTAGGACAAAAAAGGGGTTGGGAGTTAGGTTTAATCCCCTTTGTCTGGGAATGTTGGTATCTTTGGCTGTAATGGGTTGTACTCCCAACTCCTTACACAGTGGAAATAATCCGCCGCAGGTTGTAGCGACGAGTACCATTATTGCAGATTTAGCTGAAGAAATTGGCGGAGAAAAATTACAAATTACGGGAATTTTGAAACCTGGTGCAGATCCTCATATGTATGAACCAGTACCCGCAGATAGTCGAGTTTTGGAAAAAGCTAATTTGATTTTGTACAACGGTTACAATTTAGAACCGGGAATTATTAAGTTAATGAATGCGACTGGAGACAAAGCGCAAAAGTTAGCTGTGGGGGAAGTTGTCAAATCCTTAAAATTAGATAAAGGTAAAGGGAAAATTGTTCCAGATCCTCATGTTTGGGGTAGTGCAGAAAATGTTATATTAATGGTGAAAGCAATTAAAAATAGTTTAATCGCTTTGTCACCAGCAGATAAAAATAAGTTAACTGAAAATGCAGATAAGTTAATTGATGAATTACAACAATTACATCTTTGGATTTTAGAACAAATCCAAACTATTCCCCCAGAAAACCGTAAATTAATTACTACTCATGATGCTTTTCAATATTATGGAAATGCTTATAAAATAACAATTGCTGGAACTTTAATCGGGATTAGTACGGAGGAACAACCAAGCGCCCAAACGGTGAGAAAATTAGTAGAATCAGTGAAAAAAATAGGTGTCCCAGCGATATTTGCAGAAACAACAATTAACCCAGCTTTAATTAAAACAGTTGCAGAAGAAGCAGGGGTAAAATTAGCACCAACTTCACTTTATTCTGATTCCATTGGGGTAAAAGGTAGTAATAGTGATACTTATATAAAAATGATGGTTGCAAATACCCGCACTATTGTTGAAGCTTTGGGTGGGAAATATACACCATTTCAATTAAAGAGTAAAAAATAAGGATTAGATCCCCAAATTCTTAGAGAATTTGAGAATCTTGTTGGTCATTCAACTTTCCCCTTTCCCTAACTAACAAACTTGTTGACGAGTTGCTTCTGCGTCTATGGGTTTAATCAGAAAAATCTTGAACATATACCAAAAAATCATCAAGACTAAGGGAATTTTTTGGAAATATTTGATAATTCCCCAATCGTTGATTTTGTTGAGATCAATTATTTTCTGATTATACAATGCACATTGTTCTAAATACCAGAAGAAATAGGGATGATTGGTATTTAAAATAATCGGAAATGCTTTAGCTGCGGTTTTGTTAGTTTCTTCAATTACCTGATTATTGTATTTACGAGGATGAATACCTAATATTTCATAGAAATTACCTCTTTCAAATACTGTCATGGTGTGAGTTGCAAAAACGGTTATTAAGAAAAACCGTACCCATAACCGAGATTTCCAATTATTCCATAATTGAGGTTGAGAACGTAACAAAGCTTTGAAAAAATCACCGTGTCTATTCTCATCTTGACACCAACTTTCAAACTTCCGAAATAGAGGATAAAATTGGTATTCGGGATTTTTTTCCATGTGACGATATACTAAAATATAACGCCAATAACCTATTTTTTCCGATAGATAAACCGTGTAAATAACCCACTCTATAGGGAAAAATGTATAGGTGCGATTTTTAGTCAGATAACTTAAGTCAAGGGAAAGGTTAAAATCAGCCATTGACTTATTTAAAAACCCCGCATGACGGGCTTCGTCTCGTGCTAAATAAGCAAATGCTTCTGATAATAAGGGGTTATTCTCCTTGAGACGACGGGATAATTCTTTAAACAGTAAAAACCCGGAAAATTCGGAAGTACAAGAACGTTCTAAAAAGTCAATAAAAGCCAGTCGTTTTTCACCAACAATGTGATCCCAACCTTGCTTAAATTCATCATCTCGTATAAAGTGATGACGATTATAATCTGCTTTGAGTTCCTCAATTACAGCCCTTAATTCCCTTTCATACCCCGAAATATCCATTTTGGCCACTGTGTCAAAATCAGTGGTATAAAAGCGGGGTGTTAATAGTGTTTCTTGAACGGGTGTTTTTACCCCCGATTTCGGTAACTCAATTGGTGGTTTATCCAACGACCTAACCATAAGTATTCCTTTTGCCATTGTCTGCCTTAAAATTATATAAGCATGAATATTTGTTATTAGTCATCAGTTAAATTATTGAAACTAATTCTTACAAAAATACTGAATTATCTAGGATTTATTTATGGTTTAAATACCTATTTACTAAACAAATGTATTTAGGAAACTATAAATAAATATGAATACTTTTATAGTTATACAAAGAATAATAGTTAAATAATTTCAGGAGCGGTAAAAATAGCCGAAATTACTATTGATAGTAATTTATGCTGGACATTTATGCTGGAGATTTGTGCTGGAGAAATTATGCTGATAACTCTATTCATATAGAATAGCAATTTTCTGTAATTATATCGGCTGTGAACTGATAAACGAGTCGCTAAAATTTGGAAAAGAACACTACAGACATCAACAAGAGGGAAGAAACAATGAGTAATAATTTAGCAATGAAACTGCGTGTGGGAACGCAACAAGCGCATACAAATTCTGAAAATGTCGGTTTCATGAAATGCTTTATCAAAGGAGTTGTAGACAAAAATTGTTTTATTCAATTGTTGAGTAATTTCTATTTTGTTTATAGTGAACTAGAAGCAGCAATTGAGAAACATAAACAACATCCTGTAATTAGTTTAATTTATTTTCCCGAACTAAATCGCCAATCTTCCCTCAAACAAGATATGTTATTTTATCATGGGAATCAATGGCAAGAAACCATTAAACCTTCATCTGCTACTCAAACTTATATTGCGCGTATTCAACAAATTTCTACCCATGAACCCGCACTATTATTAGCTCATTCCTATACTCGTTATTTGGGTGATCTTTCCGGTGGCCAAATGCTCCAAAAAATTGCTCAGTCAGCCTTAAAACTGTCTGGATATACAGGAACTTCCTTTTACAATTTTGAGCAAATTCCCGACAAACAGGCTTTTAAAGAAAAGTATCGTCAAGCATTAGATAAACTCCCCATTGATGATACAAGTGCTGACAAAATTGTCGCAGAAGCTAACTATGCTTTCAAATTAAATATGCAGATATTTCAAGAGTTAGAAAAGATTTTAATAGAGACTATTGGTAAAGACACTTACAATAGTTTAATTTGAGTCTCTGCATAATTGACAAAGATATAATTCATCACTCAATTAATTTTGAACATGATGAATTATATAAAGATGCTCAACAAGATGCAAACATCTTATGTATTCTCTTCCTCTATTTTCTCTGTGTCTGGAGTGGTTCATTAAAAAAATAATGTTCACCACAAACAAATAGGATAAATATATTCTATTTGTTAATAGCTAAATCCTAAATTACAACATTAAATCGAAATTGGGAAAATCAATTGTGATTATTTCCAATCATCACACAAATTCACTGGAGACTATAATGGTTTTTCTATTACCTGGTGTTAAGTTTGATTTTGATCTAATTCAAAAGTATGATACTCGCGCTCCTAGATACACAAGTTATCCCCCAGCAACAGAATTAACTGATACTTTCACAGCGGAAAATTTCCAAACTGCAATTACCGCTTCTAATCAAAGAAAAACTCCCCTATCTTTGTATTTTCATATTCCTTTTTGTCAAAGTGCTTGTTATTTCTGCGGTTGTAATACTGTAATTACTAATAACAAGAATATGGCTATACCGTATCTGGAACATTTAGAACAGGAAATCAAAAATACCTCAGCTTTAATTGATAAAAATAGACAAGTTTTACAAATTCATTGGGGTGGAGGTACACCGAATTATTTAGAACTTGAACAAGTGGAATTTCTCTGGAAAAATATTACTCGTAATTTCCAAATTGCGGAAAATGCAGAAGTTTCTATCGAAATTAATCCCCGTTATGTGAACAGAGAATATATCTTATTTTTGAGAGATATTGGCTTTAATCGCATTAGTTTCGGGATTCAAGATTTTCACCCAGAAGTGCAAAAAGCAGTGAATCGAATTCAACCAGAATCACTACTTTTTAATGTCATGAGTTGGATTAAGGAGGCTAATTTTGATAGTGTCAATGTAGACTTAATTTATGGTTTACCTTATCAAACTTTGGCAACTTTTCGGGAAACATTACACAAGACAATGGCTTTAGATGCTGATAGAATTGTCGTCTTTAATTTTGCTTATGTACCTTGGATTAAACCTGTACAAAAAATGATTCCCCAAGCAGCATTACCGGGAGCAGAAGAAAAGTTAGATATCCTGAAAATGACAATTGAGGAATTAACTAATCATGAGTATCTGTTTATTGGGATGGATCATTTTGCCAAAAATAATAATGAATTAGCGATCGCTCAAAATCATGGTACACTAAAACGTAATTTCCAAGGTTATACTACCCACGCGGAAACTGAATTATTTGGTTTTGGGGCTACATCTATTAGTATGTTGGAAGATGCTTATGCTCAAAATCATAAGGAATTAAAGGACTATTACAAAGCAGTCGCAGCGGGTGTAATTCCTATTAGTAAAGGTATTCAATTAACCCAAGATGACATTATTAGACGGGATGTAATTATGTCAATAATGTCTCATTTTCATCTCAATAAACTAGAGATTGAACAGAAATATCATCTTGATTTTAATAAATATTTCTGCTACGAACTCCAAGAATTACAACCCCTAGAAAATGATGGATTAGTCAATGTATTTACTGATGAGATCCATATTACTGATATTGGGAGATTGCTGGTGAGAAATATTGCGGTTCTCTTCGATACTCATACAAGAAATAGAGAAACTAAATTCTCTCGCGCTATTTAATTTTGCTGAATTTTTGCAGTAAATTTAATCAAAATTGGTATGTAATTATGATTTATCAATAAGTCCTAATTACATACCTTTTGACTGATACAGATTATGTCATTAGATAGAAATAAATAATATTAAGCTTTGATAAATTTGACATGAGTTGAATTTTTTTAGGAAGCAATCAATGAATATTATTACTTGGATGATTTTGGGACTATTAGCCGGTGTAATTGCTAAATCTGTCTATCCTGGTTATCAAGGTGGAGGAATGATATCTACGATGATATTAGGTATTGTTGGTGCTTTTATTGGTGGAACTTTATTCACTCTCATTCGCACAGGAACTTTACAAATTACATCTGCATCTTTAAGTATTCCTGGGGTAATAGTAGCAGTTATTGGGGCAATTATTGCTATTTATTTATGGGGATTATGGCAAAGGGGTAGCAGAGTATAATTTACTAATCGTTAGCTATTGATATAGCATTAATTAAACTCTTTTTCATTAATATAAAATGTTGGGTTGACGCAAGAAAACCCAATATCATATTGTCAAAACTTTTGTTAGCTTTGTTAGCTTGCACTGTATCAGACATTTTTACGGTTTGATTCGAGATTCCTCAGATTGAATCTAATTTAGGACTTACATAAAATTTCACTTACAAGCTTATTCTTGCCTACTGATAATTTATTTATGTAGCAATATATCCATAATAAGCTGTGACGCAGCTAAATTTTACATTCCTAATACAGTCCTAACATAGTTAAATCTTGTTGTGGGGGCATCATGTCCGCTATAATTATACAAATTAAATGCAGTACATTTGAGTACCTACACTGCTTGATATTTTTTAAACATCATTTACCAAACCCAGATAATTTTAAATTCAAACCAAAGGGTCACTAGCTTATATGAATATAACTGTGCCTATATCTTATGGAGTATTTTTGGTAGATTTGATTGATAATACAGCCAAAAAAAGCATTAACTATGAAAAAACTCAACTTAACGAGGTTTAAATCGTTGTAACTCCCATTCTTTAGCGATAACATGAGAATAAGTTTACTACAAGCTTTTCATTTCTCGTTTAGCTGAAATTTTTTTTATGGAAATTCAATTAATCAATATCGGGTTTGGTAATATCGTCTCTGCTAACAGAGTCGTGGCCATAGTTAGTCCAGAATCTGCTCCCATTAAACGGATTATTACCGATGCTAGGGATAGAGGTCAACTGGTTGATGCTACCTATGGAAGACGCACTAGGGCGGTAATTATCACCGATTCTAGTCATGTAATTCTCTCCGCAATTCAGCCTGAAACCGTAGCCAACCGGTTTGTCATTTCCCGTGATCATCATGTTGTAGATAATTAATCACCGGAATAGTTATCAACCCAACTCTATTTGTACCATATCCTCCGTACCATCTCGATTAGACTGGTTTTCTGTCACCAGTGCTACAAATTCTTTAGTCTTGATGCTAATTTGAACAGTGCGGATCAAAGGTGCAGCCGCAAAGGCTTATATTGTAGATATGCAAAAATCTCAAGTCCCAAATTCAAAATAGCAATTAGTTGTTTTACCAGCTAAAACAAGACTAAGGAATCATGTACACTTATTAATTTATTAACTCACTCTTTTCACGGATAATGCCAGTCTTACCTTTCTATTATGCTAAAAATACCCAAGAATGTCCGACCTTGGGCAAACTAATTGTTTTAACAGGTCCTAGCGGAGTCGGTAAAGGCACTTTAATGAATGAAATTCTCCAGCGTCATCCAGAATTATATTATTCAGTCTCCGCCACGACTCGTTCTCCACGTCCAGGAGAAATAAATTGTCAAAAATATTACTTTATTACCCGTCAAGAATTTCAAGAATTAGTGACTAAAGGTGAATTTTTAGAATGGGCAGAATTTGCTGGTAACTTTTATGGTACACCCCGTGCAGCGGTGCTTAACCATATTCAGTCGGGTAAGTTGGTGCTATTAGAAATTGAATTAGAAGGGGCAAGGCAAATCAGAACTGCCTTTCCTAGCGCCCTGAGCATTTTTATTTTACCACCTTCATTTTCAGAATTAGAAAACCGGATTCGTGGACGGGGACAAGATTCTGAGGAAGCAATTTCTCGTCGTCTCAAACGTGCTGAAGCAGAAATAGCCGCTGCTAATGAATTTGATTTACAAATTATCAATGACGATTTTGAGCAAGCTTTAAAGGAAATAGAGAAAGCTATTTTTGAATAAGTATGTGGTAATGGGTAATTGGTAATGGGTAACATTAGTAACTACTACCCATTACCAAAAATCAAATTAACCCAATAAACCTTGGATTAAACCAGAATTACCTGTCAAGAAGAAAGCGACTACTGCACCACCGATACCACCAATTAAGAAAGCACTGGCGAAATTATTCCAGCTTTCCTTGGAGTTGAAAGCATCAACTGGAGGATTAGGTACAGCAATACTAGCAAGGGCTTTATCAGGATTGCTATTTGCATATAAGGATAGGCAAGCTGTTAAAATCACAACTAAGCCAACACTGCCCAATAAACCAGCTAAGTTAGCGTTGGGGGCGTTACGTAAAGGACCTAATTTGTCAAAAGGTCCAAATAGCAAGTAACCATGAGCCATACCAACTTCTAAACCGCGTCTAAAAGGATTCAAACCAGCGCGGTATGCCGGCAAGTTGCTAATAAACCACTTCACCAAAGGAGCGGAATTGATGGGGGTTTCTAGATCGCCTTTTTGCGGATCACGTCCTGCTGCTATTGCCATAAGTATTTTTAGATTCCTTGAATCACTCTTGTTAGTTTGTGATGAATTTACTACTTGTGTTGTTTGCTGGCCTTCAAATGATAAAGGTGGCTTTTTCTATTAGAAATAATTTTTCTGAAAACTGCCATAAGCAAGTTGAGAAAAATTAATTTTGCCACTTTCTAATTTAGAAAAGTATGAAACCCATAAATAATGGATAATATACGAGTTTCATACATTAGCAAAGATTGCTGATTCGAGGGACACTTTTACCTAATTAGGTTTGACACTCAATTAGACAATCTACCAGCAAAAGCTAAGTAAATTAGCTTTTTTGAACCGTATTTTCAACCTATAGGGGGTGAAAAAGTAGGTCAGGGAAGAAGCGATTAAATTCAATTAAAATTCCTGCTGTGATTGTCAACCAGATAGTTGCCGCAACAGGAGCAGTGGAGATGAATGTAATCAAGTAGTTAGTTTCGTTACCTTTTTCAGCCATGAATTTAGTCTCCAGAATAAGTGAGTGAAAACAAGTGAATTAACGTGGCGAAACGGTAATTTCTGAATCCTTAGCTGTTAGCTCGCCGGAGAGCAATTCTTTAATTGCTGCTGCTGGCCAAGCAAAACCAGAGGTGATAATAGGTAGAGCAATACCCAAATCAATTTGGATTTCTTTTTGTTCGGCATTCGCTCCGTTTTTAATCGCTTGTAAATAAGCACGGCCTACCCAACCAATCCAACCAGCAATGTAGAGGAAAAGAATACTGGGGATCAAGAAATCTCCAGCATGATTCAGGCTGCCATCTACAATCAAGTGGGGATAGCCTTCGGGTCCACAGAGAGCCTGAGAATAACGTTCAAACCGCTTTTTACCTGATTCGGGGTCAGCGGTGGTATTGCGGGCATTTAGTGCTAGCTCTTGAAAGGCGGGAGAGTCTTTGCAAGGTACAAGGTTAGCCCCTAGTGCTTGCGCTGGAGGAGCAAAATTGAACCAAAGGGTCATCGCCAAAAGCAAAGCAAACAATCGTGTCATGGAGTTGTTTCCTTTTGTTACAAAACGAGAAGTTCCTTGTACAAAACGAAGCGGCTTGTACAGTCTTTATTTTAGATAACTAGGAAGTTATCATACTCTTGGCTGGGAATAGAGTAAAGTTTAAGTCAACAAAAGTTAAAGCTTCTCAATCAAAATATAGGAAAGAGGCAAGAGAGAATATATATTGGTCAGTTTCCTGTTCCCTGTCACCTGTTCCCTGTCACCTGTCACCTGTCACCTGTTCCCTGTCACCTGTCACCTGTCACCTGTTCCCTGTCACCTGTCACCTGTCACCTGTTCCCTGTTAAGAGTTCCCTCTTCCCTAATTAATTATGACAACCGTTTTAGCCATTGAAACCAGTTGTGATGAAACTGCTGTTGCAATAATTAACAATCGTCAGGTCTGTAGTAGTATTGTTGCTTCACAAATTCCTGTTCATCAACAATATGGTGGCGTAGTCCCAGAGGTAGCATCACGTCAGCATTTAGAAACGCTGAATTACGAAATAGAACAAGCGATCGCCTCTAGTCATCTAAATTGGAGTCAGATTGATGGTATAGCTGCCACTTGTGCGCCTGGACTTGTAGGGGCATTGCTGGTGGGATTAACAGCCGCCAAAACCCTGGCCATGGTACATGAAAAGCCTTTTTTGGGAGTACATCACCTGGAAGGTCACATCTGTGCGACTTATTTGACTGAGCCAAGTTTAAATCCTCCCTTTCTTAGCTTACTTGTTTCCGGGGGTCACACAAGCTTGATTTATGTCAAAGATTATGGTATATACGAAACTCTGGGGGAAACCCGTGATGATGCAGCCGGTGAAGCTTTTGATAAAGTAGCGCGGTTATTAAAATTGGGTTATCCCGGCGGACCAATAATTGATCAACTATCACAAATCGGTGATCCCCAAGCCTTTACATTACCGGAGGGAAAAATTTCTTTACCAGGTGGGGGTTATCATCTTTATGATTGTAGCTTTAGCGGATTAAAGACAGCAGTATTACGTTTAGTGCAACAATTGGAAAAAGAGGGTAAAGAAGTACCAATAGCGGATGTAGTGGCTAGTTTCCAGGATACTATAGCGCGATCGCTGACGAAAAGAGCGATCGCCTGCGCTCTTAATTATAAACTAGACACTATTACGGTAGGCGGTGGTGTAGCAGCAAATAGTGGACTCAGAAAGCATTTACAAGCAGCAGCCAATAAACATAACTTGCGGGTTCTTTTCCCCCCCCTAAAATTTTGCACTGACAACGCGGCCATGATTGGCTGTGCTGCTGCTGAACACCTCTCCCGTGGTCATAGATCATCTATGACATTAGGAGTGCATTCCCGGCTCTCCCTGAACCATGTCATGAAGTTATACGAAAATTAATTTCCAACCTATTAATTTAATATTAATTAATATTAATAAGGACTAATAACTAATGACCAATAACTACTGACTGAATATGTTCAGCGACGGCTTCCGGTTGCTCTAACATAGCCAAATGCCCACAATCAGGAATTTCAATCACATTATCACCAACATATTGGAAAAGCCAATGAAAACTGGCCAAATGGCGGACATATTTCGGTTCCATTACTTTATCGTCAGCACCCGCTAAGAAATATACTGGCTGCTTCAATTTCGATACTAACTGGGGTAAACAGTTAATTTCTTGTTCCGTAGTAGATGCAAAAAGAGTTCCCAGAGCAGCTTCTGGATCAGCTACAATAAAATCAATTAATCTTTGACGCGCCCAATATCGCTCTAAAGGACGCAATACACTAGCTTTAGTAAATAACAAATCAATTAAAGGCATTTGCGAAAGCCAACGGGGACGGACTTGTAAAAATTTCTGTCCTGCGGCACGGAATTGCTCAAATGCTTCTTTAAGATAAATTCCACCACCGGCATTAATACAAATTACACCTTGAATACAATCATGTAATTGGGCCGCTGTCCACAGAGCAATAGTACCACCCAAAGAATGACCTATGAGCCAAGCACTAGAAATATTCAGATGTTTGAGAAGAACGGCTAAATCTTGAGCATAAGCGAATGGAGAATATAAGGAATCCAAGGAAGAAGTAATCATGCTAGAGTCTGTGGGAGTCAGTTCTATATCTGAATCTGATGTTACCTGGGACTGTGATTCACCGAACCCTCGTAAATCGTAAGATAAACACTGTAAATCTAGTGATAGACGAGAAATTACGGGTTGCCAGTATACACGGCTATTTAGCCAACCGTGGATAAATACTAAAGTATGGGGACATGATGTAGGAGCGGTTAGCTCATAAGTATGTGGAACACCTAAGATTTCTATTGTTGCCATAGTTAAATATCGTACCCATGAGTTTGGGTGCGAATAAATACAACTAAATACAAACAGGAAAAGAATAATTCAAAAATTCAACAAAACAAAAATTAAATTTTGAACTAGCTGAATTATCTAATTCTACAGTGTATCAGTTAAATTACCTGTTATTCTTGTGTCATTGAATTTGATATTGATTAGCTGAATCTCAGCTTAAACTTGTCTATTTATGTTTATGAAAGTAGTGCTGAAGAAATTTATGACTTAAACCAGAAACATAGATCAATTTGGGAAAAATTTGGACTTTCGACGAGTTTTATAGAGTAGTACGAAAACAAAATGCTAAAGTTAAAGGTGATTGGTAAGAAACACCCGATAACTCGCTATGGTCATAGCGATGTTAAATGTGAATCAACACTCTTAAAAAGTGGTAACCAATTTCAGTCATACTACCCGAACTGCGTTGGCATGGGTTTTTGGAAAACTTGGTTTAGCACTCCTGAATCTTTAGCGACAAATAAAACTGCTGCTGTTAACGAGCATACAGCGGCCGTTGAAAGTAATTCTAGTTTAGATAAGGATCAAATCATTTTCAGTACGGAAAGAGATATTGACCTGTATGAATTAGAAGAACTCTGTGACGCAGTTGGCTGGTCACGTCGCCCTCTGAGAAAAGTAAAAAAAGCTATTGAGCATAGTTTCCTCGTGGCCTCTATGTGGCAAGTACGAGGAAACAAGAAGCGTTTGATTGGTTTTGCCCGTGCTACCTCAGACCATGCTTTTAATGCCACCATTTGGGATGTAGTGGTTCATCCTGATTTTCAAAGTAGAGGACTAGGTAAGGCATTAATGAAATATGTCCTCAAAAAACTGAAGAATGAAGAAATTAGTAACGTGACTCTTTTTGCTGACCCTCATGTTGTAGATTTCTATAAGACTATGGGCTTTATGTCCGATCCTGAAGGTATCAAAGGAATGTTTTGGTATCCTCAGTAATTTGGTGTGGATGAGGCATTGGGGAATAGTCGCGGTAATTTAAAATCTAAAATTTGGTGAAAATTCCGGGAAAATCCTGGTTTGTGCCTGATTTCTCCCAGGATGTTTTCCATAGTCGGATTTTTTATAGATTATTGGGTTTGCATTTATTCTTTTTTATGATATGATGAGTCAGATGAACCAAAAAAACATAATTTAGGTTATGTAGAACTTGGTTTTGATAGATTTACGGGATGTAGCGCAGCTTGGTAGCGCGCCTGCTTTGGGAGCAGGATGCCGCAGGTTCGAATCCTGTCATCCCGATTTTTATGTCAAGGTGGTTGTATTCCGCTAACTCAGCAAAGTTGCAAATGGAAACATTACAGCATCCAGGCAGGTTATAATCTTTTTGCGGAGCAACTTTACAAAAATTTATGAGTAATCCCCTTGTGCAAGCCTTTTTCGTGGGCAGAGCAGTAGCCGAAGTGATTAATGAGCGTGTAGAAGTCGCCTTGACTGATGCTTTGAGTGAATTGGGCAAATTTGATGCTGAAGCTAAAGAGCAGCTACGCCAGTTTACAGAAGAAGTGATGGCACGAGCTAATCGGGCTGCTGAATCCTCTGCAACTGGAAAACCGGCAAATAGTTCATCTGGTGCAGATTCTTTAGATCTACAGACCGAAATTGACGAATTAAGGGCGGAAATCGCTCTATTAAGAAGTGAATTGCAGAAGTATCGCAATGCTGCAAAATAGGTAATGGGTAATGGGTAATGGGTAATAGGTAATGGGTAATGGGAAAATTCCTCCCAGCTGCCCCAACCGCCCAGATCCCTTACCCTCCCAGCTTCTCCTGCTCCCTCTCAAGCCGACGGTATAAGAAAAATATGGAACAAGGTTACTCAGGCAAAGCATACCGTTGGAATCGGGAAGAATACTCTAGCAAACGCCGCTTTGTGGATATTTGGTCTTTTGTCTTGACCTTGATGTTCAAAATTTGGCGCTATAGCAAGCCCTGGAGTTACCCCGGTGGTATGACGGAAGCCAAGCAAGCAGCTAGACGCAAAGCCCAAGCAATCTGGATTAGAACTACATTCTTGGATTTGGGTCCGACTTTTATTAAGGTGGGACAGTTGTTTTCTACTCGTGCTGATATTTTCTCGACTGAATATGTAGAAGAGTTATCTAAGTTACAAGACAAAGTTCCAGCATTTAGTTATGAACAGGTGGAAGGAATTATTGAACAGGAGTTGGGTAAACCAATTTCCTCACTTTTCCAAGATTTTGAACCTGTTCCCCTGGCTGCTGCTAGTTTGGGTCAAGTCCACAAGGCTACTCTATATACTGGTGAGTCCGTCGTTGTTAAGGTGCAAAGGCCTGGACTGAAAAAGCTATTTGAAATTGATTTAGACATTCTTAAAGGTATTGCCCGTTACTTTCAAAACCACCCCAAATGGGGACGAGGTAGAGATTGGATGGGTATATATGAAGAATGTTGTCGCATTCTCTGGGAAGAAATTGATTATCTGAATGAAGGTCGCAATGCCGATACTTTTCGCCGCAATTTCCGCATTTATAACTGGGTAAAAGTACCGAGAGTATATTGGCGTTATGCTACTTCTAGGGTAATTACTTTAGAGTATTTACCTGGAATTAAAGTTAGTCAGTATGAGGCCTTGGAGGCTGCGGGTGTAGACAGAAAAGCGATCGCTCGTTATGGCGCACAAGCTTACTTGCATCAACTTCTGAATAATGGCTTCTTTCACGCTGACCCCCATCCTGGTAATCTGGCAGTTAGTCCCGACGGGGCTTTGATTTTCTACGACTTCGGGATGATGGGTACAATTAAGTCGAATGTCCGGGAAGGACTAATGGAAACTTTATTTGGCATCGCCCAAAAAGATGGCGATCGTGTGGTAAAATCCCTAGTTGATTTAGGAGCGCTCGCCCCAGTTGAGGACATGGGACCTGTCCGTCGTTCTGTCCAGTATATGCTGGATAACTTCATGGATAAGCCTTTTGAAAACCAATCGGTGGCAGCTATCAGTGAAGATTTGTACGAACTGGCCTATGATCAACCATTTAGATTTCCAGCAACTTTTACCTTTGTCATGCGTGCCTTTTCCACCCTGGAAGGAGTCGGTAAAGGTCTAGATCCAGAGTTTAATTTTATGGAAGTTGCCCAGCCCTATGCAATGCAGCTTATGACAGATAACAGTAGTTCTGAGGGGAATAGCTTCTTGAATGAATTAAGTCGTCAAGCAGTCCAAGTTAGCAGCACTGCTTTAGGATTACCACGGAGATTAGAAGATACTCTAGATAAAATAGAACGTGGGGATATCCGGCTTCGAGTTCGCTCCGTAGAAACAGAACGTCTGATACGGCGACAGAGCAATATTCAACTGGGAATAAGCTATGCTCTGATTATCAGTGGTTTTACAATTGCCGCTACAATTCTCCTCGTTAGCCATTATGTATGGTTAGCAAGTCTGATTGGTTTAATTGCAGCATCAGTTTCATTCATGCTGATTCGGTTGCTTTTGCGTCTCGACCGTTATGATCGAATGTATTAATTAGTCGCTTACGAAAAATCTATGAAACTTGACTCTACCGGTTTATCAGATCCGGGGCTTATTCGTGCTTATAATCAAGATTCCTACTATATTGACCCCGCAGGGCGATTCTTTATCGTCGCTGACGGTATGGGTGGTCATGCGGGAGGAGAAGAGGCTAGTCGTATCGCTACTCAAGAAATTCGTTCATACTTGGAGCAAAATTGGCAATGCCCCGAATCAGCATCAAAACTATTACAACAAGCCCTATCTACTGCAAATCAAGCTATAGTCCAGGATCAGCAAAATCATCCTGAACGTGCTGATATGGGAACAACAGCGGTAGTAGTTGTGATTCGTCCCGGAGAATCTCCCGTATGCGGTCATGTTGGTGATTCCCGTCTTTACCGTCTGCGGAAATCACAATTACAACAAATTACAGAAGACCATACCTGGATTGCCAAGGCACTGAAAATAGGCGATATTACTCCTGATGAAGCTAGGGTTCATCCCTATCGTCATGTTTTATCCAGTTGTTTGGGTAGAGAAGACCTGAATCAGATTTCAGTCCAACAACTAGATTTAGAACATGGCGATCGCTTATTATTATGCAGTGATGGACTTACAGAAGAACTTGTAGACGATAAAATTGCCAGTTACCTTCAAGGCACACCTTCCCTAGAAATAGCAGCCGAATCTCTCGTAGAAGCCGCAAAAGAAGAAGGTGGAAACGACAACATCACCGTCGTTCTCGTCTCTGTAGAAACCTGATTTTCTAATTATTCAGTGATAGTAGTCAGGAGTCAGTAGTTAAGAGTATCTTGCCTATTTTCTCTTGCCTATTTTCTCTTGCCTATTCCTTCCCCCCTCACTACAAAAAGTAAATATACTGAATATTTTGTTCAATTTGAGCATTTTTCCCATCAATAACTTGCTAAAAATATTTCTACCCTCCAAATATCATAGGAGTTTAAATTTTTCTAATTACCCCAACTGGCATATTCCACCGGGTAATATGTCTAAATAAACAGCAAATATCATGTCAACTGTCTACAGCATCTAGATGAAAACCCAATTAGTTACCTCTGATTAGAAATAAATCTAAAAAGATGGGCAAACTGTCAAACATTTGTTATATTTCTTAATATAGAGAAACAAATGTTAACCAAAATCTAGAAATCACTTCTGCGGATGTTTATGTGACATAGCAAATTGCAGACAAAAGCAGTACAGAACCTAAGTAAAAAGTAAAACTGGCTTTTACTTTTTACTACTGACTCTTAACTCTTCAATTCTGTTGTCAATGTCGTTTTTATACGTTGTTTGTTTTGGAGTTCATTATGAATCAACCAATTGAACTGTCCTTGGAACAGCAATTTAGCATTTGCTCCTTTGCTACACAAGTCCAACAGATGAGCCACGAACAAGCTCAAGACTTTTTAGTTAAGCTCTATAGACAAATGATGGTGCGTGAAGCAACTTATCAAGAACTGCTTAAACAACAGTGGGGTCTAGACTCAGGTTCTAGCATGGCCTAGAGAAAAATCCGGGGATATATCCTTAAATTAGGGATAATTAGCAATAATTACCGTGAATTTCTCCTAACAGCACCTCTTGAGATGCTCCTGTCACAGAAGGTAAGTTACCAGGAATACCGATACTGCGCCAATATGCTAAAACCGCAAAAGCGATCGCCTCCTTAAAGGACGCGCTTATGCCCAGCTTGTCCGTAGTAGAGACTGGAACTTTCCCCAATAACAACTCTAGCCGCCGTTTTAAGTAAATATTACGACTACCACCACCACATAATAACACCTGATGTGGCCTTCTTGGTAGAAAAGTGTCATAATTGTGAACAATAGAAACCGCCGTCAGTTCTGTAATGGTTGCCAAAAAATCCGCAGGCCATGTACTGAACTGATAGCCTTGAGCATCTTCTAAACACTGATGTAAATAAGCGACACCAAATAACTCACGTCCAGTAGATTTAGGCGGTGGCAAGTGAAAATACTCATGACTGAGCCATTTTTCTACCAATGGATAACATGGTGTACCACTAGCTGCCCAATCACCATTTTCATCATAAGTTTTAGCACCATTGGTAAAATGTTGTACAGCCAAATCCAATAGACTATTACCTGGACCTGTATCCCAACCCCGAATTTGGGACAACCAATTATCACTGACTGCTGGTAGGTAAGTTACATTACTGATACCACCGATATTTTGTATACAACGTTCTTCCCGTGAATCACCCAGTAAATAGGCATCAACTCTAGGAACAAGGGGCGCACCATGGCCACTAGCTGCAATATCAGCAGATCGGAAATTACTGACAGTAGTAATACCAGTTAGATGGGCAATTAGTGATCCCCGTCCCAGTTGGAAACTATAACCCAGTTCTCCTGCTCCCCGACGGGGACGATGGTAAACAGTTTGACCATGAGAACCGATCAAAGTAGCTGCTTGATGACCAACTTGGATAAATTGAGCAGCTTCAGCAAAAGTCCGAGAGATAGCATCATCTATGGTAGCTAATTCTGCCATTGATACAGCAGCACCAGCACCAAGTTCTAGAATTTGTTCTCTGAGTTGCGGGGGATAGGGATATGTTTCCCCTGCTATTAACTCCACCTTGAGATCCAAATCCCTACCAGAAATTTCCACTAAAGCGGTATCTATACCATCTACAGATGTACCACTCATTAAACCGATAACGCGAGTCGGGTGCATTGACTCAAATACTTTTATGGATATCAATAGTAGTGTAATTCATACCATTACCCATGTCAAAAGAAAATGACTAATTGACCACTGACCAACAACTAATTTTGTTCACGATTGATCTCTTGTAAATCCAGGGCATAATTTAAGCGTAAAATATTCACCCCTGGTTCACCGAAGATACCCAAAAATCTACCATCAATATACTTAGTAATTAACGGGATGATATCATCTTCCTTTATCCCCCGTGCCTGTGCCACTCTTTCCATCTGTTCTCGTGCTGCTTTCAGAGAAATATGGGGATCTAAACCTGAGCCTGATGTATAAATCAAATCAGCTACAGCTTGTTTATTTTCATTTTGTAATTCTTCCGCTTGTTTGAGAATGCGTTCCTTGAGTTGAGGATTAGTAGGAGCAAAATTGCTACCTCCAGAAATACCCGCAGGTTGAGCTTTTTTACCTTGGCTATATCTGACAGCACTAGGACGACCATGAAAATAACGGTCTGAGGTAAATCCTTGACCAATCAAAGTTGAACCAATGGGTTGAGCATTGACATTTGATATGATACTACCATTAGCTGAAAACGGAAAAATTGACTGGCCTACCAGCAATATAAACAGGGGATATATCATTGCTGTTAATAACCAAATCACCAGAGTAATTCTGACCGCTCTGAAAATTTCTCTAAAAATAGACATAATTTCATTTTTAATTTTATTGAAACTTGTTTTAATTTGTAAATTATTAAAAGCGTTCTGGCTGAAAAATCACTATAAACAAATAAACTACTAACATTAAAGTAGTAAAACCTAAAATACCAATTGCCCAAGCAGAAACTTTATCTAAACTACCACCACTATTAGCATAAACCACTGGGGCAATCAATAAATTTAAACACATCACCAGAAAAATAATCATGGGTAATTGGTATTTAAATCTGGATAATCTCATAAATTGTATCAGTTTCATCAGATGTCGTTATGACAAGGGAACTCTTAACTCTTAACTCTTAACTGGGAACAGGTTTTGGGCAACTTTACTTTTCGTTACTTATGTCGGTTTTTTTCCGTTCACCTACTTAGTAAGATCTCAAGAATAATTAACCGCTTAATTTAATAATTTAATTTAATTTAAGCTAAACCGACAAATGTAATCATCATATCTATTAATTTAATCGCAATAAATGGCGCAATTACCCCACCTAATCCATAAATTAAAATATTTCGTTGCAGAAGTTGATTAGCTGTCAAAGGTCGAAATTGAACACCTTTTAATGCTAGGGGAATCAAAGCCGGAATAATTAAAGCATTGTAAATTAATGCGGACAGAATAGCCGAATTAACACTAGTTAACTTCATAATATTCAGACTTTCTAGTTTAGCAGCAGTGAAAAGTACGGGAATAATCGCAAAATATTTAGCAATATCATTAGCAATAGAAAAGGTTGTCAATGCTCCACGAGTAATTAACAATTGCTTACCAATACTAACAATATCAATTAATTTGGTAGGATCAGAATCTAAATCTACCATATTAGCAGCTTCTTTGGCTGCTTGTGTTCCCGTATTCATGGCCACACCTACATTAGCCTGTGCTAAAGCGGGAGCGTCATTAGTTCCATCTCCCGTCATCGCTACTATTTTACCCTCAGCCTGTTCCCGTTGAA
Source organism: Anabaena sp. FACHB-1391 (assembly GCF_014696755.1). Classification (NCBI taxonomy): domain Bacteria; kingdom Bacillati; phylum Cyanobacteriota; class Cyanophyceae; order Nostocales; family Nostocaceae; genus Anabaena; species Anabaena sp. FACHB-1391. The sequence goes on from NZ_JACJQS010000005.1 coordinate 140,163, forward strand.
TCACAGTTATTTTATCTTCTGGAGTAGCTTCAGCGATAAATTCATCTACTCCCGCTTCTTGAGCAATTACAGAAGCAGTAATACGATTATCTCCCGTGAGCATGATTGTTCGTACCCCCATGCGTCGGAGTTGGTCAAATCGTTCACGGATACCCGGTTTAACAATATCTTTGAGATAGATAACACCGTAAATTTCATGATCAAGACAAACAGCTAGAGGTGTACCACCTTGACGAGAAACTTGCTCATAAGCAACATCCAATTCTGGGGTATTCCGTCCATGACGCGACAGGATAAAGCCTTTAATTGCTTCCACTGAACCTTTCCGTACTTCCCTACCACCAGGTAAATTAGTACCACTCATGCGGGTTTTGGCCGAAAATTCTATCCCTTGGGCTTGGTTGCGGTCTAAATCAAAATTTGCACCTAACTTTTCTGCCAGTCGGACAATAGATTTACCTTCTGGAGTATCATCAAAGATACTAGCTGCCAAAGATACATTAGCAATTTCTATGACTGAGTGGCCATTGATAGGAATAAACTCCTCTGCTAAACGGTTTCCCAGAGTGATTGTCCCAGTTTTGTCAAGAACTAGGGTACTTATATCTCCACAGGCTTCTATGGCTCTTCCAGAGGTAGCAATGACGTTAAATTGAGCTACCCTATCCATACCCGCAATACCAATGGTACTCAGTAAACCGCCGATAGTTGTGGGTATAAGTGCTACTAAAAGAGCAATGAGAACCGGTACACTAACAGGACTATTCACATAGTAAGCAAAGGCGGGAAGAGTTGCCACTACAAATAGAAATACCAAGCTCAGAACCGCTAATAATACTGTTAAAGCAATTTCATTAGGCGTTTTAGTACGCTCTGCTCCTTCTACTAAAGCAATCATCCGATCAATAAAGCCTTTACCGGCTTCGGCCGTGACACGAATAATTAGTTCATCGGATATAATGCGTGTACCTCCCGTAACAGAACTAGCAACATCCGAGCCTGATTCTTTGAGAACAGGGGCAGATTCGCCAGTAATCGCTGATTCATCCACAGACGCGACACCCATGATTACTTCACCGTCCGCAGGGATAATATCACCTGATACGACGTGGATAGTATCCCCCCGGTTTAAACTGGTGGCCGGAACTTCTATAATTGTCCCGTCAACACCAATCTTTTTGGCGTTAGTAGCTGACTGCGTTGAACGTAAAGTATCAGCTTGGGCTTTCCCTCTTCCCTCCGCTACAGCTTCAGCAAAGTTACTAAATAGAATTGTAAACAGCAAAATTCCCGTTAACAGCCCGTTAAATAAATAGGGGTTTTTTTGGTTTATCGGTCCAAATAATTGGGGATAAATCGTCACAAAAAAGGTGATAATTGTTCCTACCCATACCAAAAACATCACCGGATTTTTGATAGCATATTGAGGATGCAATTTCATAAAGGCATCCCTAATTGCTCGAATATAAAGGCCTTTGTTCGTTACCCGCGTTTTTCTGTGTTTTTGACGGCGATAACGAGGACGGGAGGCTTTAGAATTAGAATTAGTTCCGTTTGAATTCATATATAACTAATTTTTTAGGAGTCACCGAGTCAGGAAGAAGAAACAAGAAACAAGAAATAAAGAGGGAAAATTATCTTCATCTTCTTATAGCATTTCCTAGTTCACAGAAGTACAGATTTATCTGCGGTTAATTTCTTATCCCTGTACCTAACTGAGATGGGAAATGCTATATTGTCTTATCTATATTAACTACCAGCAGCGAGTTTAAAACCTTCAGCGATGGGACCTAAAGCTAAAACCGGGAAAAATGTTAAGATCCCTAGGATTAAAGTGACACCAGCAGTAATACTGGTAAATAATAAAGAATCAGTTCTCAAAGTTCCCCGGCTTTCTGGACTTGCTTGTTTTTCAGACATACTATCAGCTAATAGCAACAACGCAATAATTGGTATATAACGTCCCGCAAAAATACTGATAGTTGTACTTAAATTCCACCATAATGTACCGTCATTTAATCCCTCTAAACCAGAACCATTATTAGCTGCGGCTGAAGCGTATTCATAAACCACTTGGGAAATACCATGAAAACCAGGGTTACTAATGCCTGATAGAGATATAGGATAAGCTAAAGCCACCGCACTAGGAATTAAAACCATTATGGGGTGAATTAATAGCACCACACTAGCAAGAACAATTTCCCGTTTTTCAATTTTGCGCCCAAAAATTTCTGGAGTGCGCCCTACCATTAAACCAGTCAGAAAAACTGTGAGAATTAGATAAATGAAGAGATAAGCAGTTCCTATTCCCTGTCCACCCCAAATTATTTGTAAAAATAGGTTGAATAAGCTAGAAAATGTCCCATTGGGCATAAGAGAATCGTGCATTGCATTCACAGCACCGGACATGGTAGCAGTGGTTGTAATTGCCCATAATGCGCTCTGCGCCCAATCAAATCTGACTTCTTTACCTTCTAAATTTGGTAATTCTAATCTCAAAGCGTTGTTAATTAGTGGGTTTCCTTGTAATTCTCCTGTGGCTGTAACGCCAATAAGAACAACAAAGATTATAAACACCATCCAATATAATAACCAACTTTGTTTCAGGTTGTTAGCAAATACTCCGTAGGTATAAATTAAAGATGTGGGAATGGCCAGCATAGCGATAATTTCTATCAAATTAGAAGCACCATTGGGATTTTCAAAAGGGTGAGCGGAATTAGCAGCAAAAAAGCCACCGCCATTTTCCCCTAACATTTTGATAATCTCCCAAGAGGCTACTGGACCTCTAGCTATATACTGAATTCTTCCTTCCAAGGTTTCTACCTCCAGCGTTCCGGCTAGGGTTTGGGGTACACCTGTGATGATTAGAGCGATCGCCCCAATTATTGATAAAGGTAGTAAGATCCTAGTGATAGTCTGGGTAAAATCAACATAAAAATTCCCCAGTTTTCTCCCCGTTAACCCCCGGATAAAAGCAATTCCCACTACCAATCCACTAGCCGCTGAAGTAAACATCAAAAAGCCTAAAGCCGATGTTTCACTAAAATAACTAAAGGTATTTTCCGGTGCGTAATGTTGTTGGTCGGTGTTGGTCAGGAAGGAAATTGTGGTATGTAATAATAAATCCCATCTTATCCCCCCCAGTTCATTGGGATTCCAAGGTAAAACTTTCTGACAAGAGATTAGGACATAAACTATACCACCCATGACTAAGTTACTGTATAGTAATGCGCGGATATACTGCCAACCTGTCATGTCATTTTTTTTACTCACACCTCCTAAAATATAAATTATTGCCTCTATGGGCTTCATTACAGGATCAAGGATTGTCCTTTCTCCCAAGAAAACACTGGCTATGTATTTTCCTAGTTTTGGAGTAATAAATACTATAATACATAGCGTTAAAGCAATTTGTAAAAAACCTTGTCCCATGTAGTTTGCACCCTACTTAAGTTCTGGTCAGTTAATACTCAACAATAACAATAATAGCTAAATTACTAGGAAGCTGAATTTTTAGCGAGTTAGATAGCCATTCATATCTGATCCTAGTTAAATATTCTATGTAATATAGAAATCCTATGTGATTTTTGATAACCTGCGTGTCCTAGCCATACAATACTCAGTACACACTTTTACTCTTCTTCTCTGTTAGGAGTTTCCTCCCCACGCCAACTAATTCAGGAACCCTGCTTGATTCCTATATATTTTTAATTTATTTAACTGCACATCAAATTATAGCATTTCCCATCCTCATTGGGAACAGGAATCAGAAATTTCACCGCAGACAAGTTTGTCACTCAGTGGAATCTCTAAAAATATAAGTGTCCTACTTAAGCTTATAGGTTTTAAATACGTCCTTAATTTTATATTGATGTTTCAAAAGAGAATGAAGGGTTAAAACCAGAAAATTAATCAAGATTATCATACATCAGTTGCCATCCCTCTTATCTAATTCCTAAATATGGCAATTTAGCTATATTTTCACCTGAATAGCCAAGAATAAAGGCAGGTGGTCTAATTCTGGTAACTCCACTGCTAAAGTATAGGTTGGCTGACTTCCATCAATTTGCAATTCTATAACTGGCATTTCGCAAGCCTCAGATTTTACAAATTCTTGACTATTATTACCCTCAAGTTGCAAAATCCCCGATGTTGGTAATTTACCGTGAACCGTTAAACTCGTAAATTTACCTGAATTACGTAATTCTACCCGAATATTCAGAGTCCCCACAGTAGTCAGCCATTGTCTTTCTACCAAAGGCTGATTCAATGAAATCGGCAAAGTTAAATTTTCCAGCAGTTGTTTAGCTGCCATTAACGACAACGCCATTTGCTGACGTGGTAGTAAATCAAAATAATCGCTCTCAATATTAGGCACTGTCAAGGTATCTGCCGAACGATAAGAGCTTCTCAGGACTAACGCAGCCAAATCATTAATTGACTGGGTATCCGTGGGGAACATACTTTCTACCACCTGAACTAATTTAGCTCCCAGAGGTATGGAAGATGTCAATAAAACTTGACATTTTGCTAACAATTGCCAGAAAACTTGATCAGGCAAGGGAATAGGCAAATTTAGTTTAGACTGGTGGACTCTCCACCCCCAAACGGGAACTAATCCCAGAGATTGTTCTTCTACACAGTCAGGATATTCTCCCAATTGTGTTTCCCAGGGGAACAACGGGGGATTTTTTACTATTTGGTCTTGTAAACGACGCTTAAGAATAGCTTGAAAACGTTCTTGCACAGTAGGAATTTCTCCCAATTGAAAGGTTTGGGGCTTTTCTTGTCAAGCTCAGTTCACCGTTAAAAGGCTACCGTCTTGAGACGAATGACTACCCCATCAGTTTCGTCACATTCTCACAAACTACACCTGTAGGTATTGAAGTTATGATTTTTCAATGCCTAAGGAAGTTGATAATTTTATGAGGATTCACAAGTCACCATTCATGGGTAGATGCACTAGATCCGGAAACTAAGGAGTTACGAATTTCCCAAGCTTGTTCTAATATCTTAAACCAACGTTTCTGTAATTGTGCCATGGACAAGCCTACAGTCTTAGATATTTGCTCATCAGGTTTTCCTTGCTGCTTCAAATCTAAGATAGACCTTTGTTTATCATCTAGCTGGGCTAAATAAGTTTCCCATTGAATCGGAGTTAAACCCAAATTAGTGGGTAAAGAAACTTCTAACCACTCATGTACCAATTCCCAGCGATGTAAAAGGGCAAACCGAATTAAATGATATTTAAACCGTTGCTGTAAGTAATCACGCTGCCGAGATGTTAAACCCAAAATTGACTCAATTTCTGGTGCTGATAAATCCTGAAGACGAAGAGTAAAGTAATCAACACAGTCAGATTGTTCTTTTTCCTGTAAATAATTGATTAATTCTGTAATGACAACAGACCGCAGGGTATCTTCTTCCGGTTCGGGCTGGGAAGCCATAGCCGAACGCAATTGGTGGATAGCCGGCTCTTCCCAACAACTATCAGACTCACCACCACCACCTTCAGAAGCCTGTTCTATATCTACACTTGTTTCTGGAGGTTGCTGTTTTGAGAAAGTTTGCGCCCGGAGAATAATTAATTGTTGCTGTCTTCCAGGTAGGGGAATCCGACGTTTACCATATCTCTCGGTAAATGCCATGTATTCTCCCAATTCCAATAGAGTCTGGGGGCGATAGGTCGGACCTAGTTGGTTCTCCCTTCTAAAGGCATTTAAAGCCTCCAAATAAAAACTCTGAAGGAAATCTTCAATGATAGTCAACCGCCCTTGATAGCTTAATTGCTTGTGAGGGGGATTAATATAACGGTAAACAATTGCACTCAGTGTACTGTGGAGTTCTACCCTGCCACGACTTGAACCTAACTGATAGTATCGGATACACTGTTGTAAGCGATGTTTAGCTAGGCTCATGGCTGAACTTTCTACAGACCCCGAAGTTTGAATGCGTTTACTTTCATTACAAACCCGCAGGACTTCGTTAGTAATTCTCACGGATACATCATGACAATTTTGCTCCGAAGCCTTAGTTGACTGTTGAAGTTCCCTAAATAGGAATTGAAAGATGACCTCCACGCGGATAGAAATTTTCCCCTGAGTAGTTGCGATTGCGGCTGAATTCATAGTCCCAGTTCTCAAAACGACCCTAACATATTTTGGACACGACTTGTTAGACTTTGGATATTAGCTTCATGGTTTTTTTCTTGAACCCAAACCAATTTATATTGAGGGTGTGGCCGCCAAAAAATATTGAACTCGTAAATCTCAATTTTCTGGGATATTCTTTCCTCATTTTTTAGCCATTACCCAAAAGTCATTAACAATTCATGATGGATTTAGAAGCACAAATTCAATTGCTGATAGACAATGCACCCCAGGATGGTATGACACCACAACTTATGGTATCAATCGCTCCTGTATTAGTCGCTATTGCCCAAAGGTTAAAACACTACCAATACTTTATCCTCGAAAATTCTGAGCAGGATTGGGTTTTAACTACGTTGAGCAATCGCGCAAATCCAGGAATAGAAAAGCAAGTTATTTACGCTTTCCCTACCATACAGGATGTTTCCCTGATCTCGGATGCTGGGCGTGACCCTCAAGTGATGCCAGCCTCCATGTATGTTACCCACCTTTTGTTCCAATTAGTAGCCCTCAAACCATTACACAGCATAGTTTTCCTGGAAACACCAGGAATTATCACCCATACCGTCGAAGTGCGGCGCTCTGAACTGGAAACCCTAATTGGGCAACAACTACAAAGATTTAGACACTCAAGAAAAGTTCCTCCCCAGATTGCTTAAATACCCGAAAAAACTCAAAAAAGATGGGAAATCAACTCGGAAGCGTGGAGATTTAACACCCAACATCCCAAATCTTAGATCTCCCTCAATTTTTTAGTAGAGCCGACTCAGTACATAGTCAGTTAAATCCATTAAGGCTTGGCGTGATTCTGATGGCTCTAAAATGCTGATATGCTCATTGGCTAATTTGGCGTGGTGAGCAGCTAATTCTCTAGCTCGCTCAATACCCCGACTATCATGAATTAGCGCCAATGCCTGCTCTAAATCCCCACTCTGGGCAAACTCCCTGGCAATTAAGGCCTCTAAGTCGGGTTTTTCCTCCAAGGCATATAAAGCTGGCGCTGTGAGGTTGCCACTTTTGAGATCAGAACCGGCTGGTTTACCCAGGGTGTCTGTTGAACTGGTGAAATCAAGAATATCATCTACTATCTGGAAGGAAAGACCTAGATGACGACCATAACTGTACAAGTGTTCGGCAGTTTCTAGGGATGTTTCACTAATTAGTCCAGCCGCTTTAGAACTGTTGGCAATTAATGACGCTGTTTTGTAATAGCTCTTTTGCAGGTAAGTTTCTGTAGAAAGACTAGCATCAAAACGATTTAGCCCTTGCTGGATTTCCCCAGCCGCTAAATCCATAATTACTTCTGAAAGTAGTTTGACAACATCTAAATTGTTCAGGTTCGCTAAATACCAAGAGGATTGAGCAAAAAGAAAATCCCCCGCCAGCACAGCAATGCGATTACCAAACAAACTATGTACGGTCGGTACGCCACGCCGGACGTTTGACTCATCTACTACATCATCATGTACCAAACTAGCTGTGTGGATCATTTCTGTAATCTCTGCCAATCGTCTGTGACGCGCTGTGATATCTGTATTTAACATAGTCGCCCGCGATATAAGCAGCACTATGGCGGGTCTGATGCGCTTACCCCCAGCACCGAATAAATGTTCGGCTGCGGCATAAAGAATGGGGTGGCGATTTCCAACTAGCTGTTTAAGGTTATTTGCTAGTATTTGCAGGTCTGCTTCCACAGGGGTAAACAGGGAGGTGGCTGGGGTCATGGATGGGCGGACTCTGGCTTAGTTTACGAAAGTTTACATATCCTTTAATTTTAAGATAACCCAGTGTCACCGCAAAGTTTTCCTCCAGTAATCTGATTTTTAATATCTATTAAGTTATTTATATATCGGATTGGAATTATGTTATAATAATAAGTTATTTTAAAATGCTCGATTTGTGCTAATTCCCCGAAAAAGATCGTCATCATCGAAGATACAATGTTAATAAAATAACACTTAGTATAGATTAATCTAAGTTACTTGTCAACAGTAAAAAAATTTAAAATTTAGTCTAGAAGTTAGCTTCAAATTCAAGGTGGTTGTGTTACGCTAAAACCTAGAGATATTAAATTTTTGAGATTATTCACTTCCTAAGTAAAACCATTTTCTGATGATTTTACGCAATAGCGTTGTGAGTCTAAAATAACTCGTCGCTCAAGAGAAGATGGAAGTTATTCCTATTTAGACTTTGTGCGACAAGCATACCTTTTGAGTTGAATTATGCTTTTCCAATCATGGAACTAACTCAACGTATTCAGCCCACGTTGAGTAACGGCGTATATCTATTAAAATTGGTGTGAGGTCAATAACACAGGCTAGGTAAACTGCTGATGAGCGCGGTTACAGATTGCTACTTAGCAGTTTGGCTGCTGTCGGATGTATGGTCTGGGAAAGTTGATTTTAAAGAAAATAAATGGATTGGCCAGAGAAATTCGGGTTTTCTGCTGGTTGTTCTGGTATAGCTAACTACATTCATCAAGAATACACTTGGTTGACTGGAGTTTTGCTAGTTTCGTATGCAATTTTATATTCCTTAGCAATCAAAGATGGTGGAACAATGATTTACGGAAATATGCCTATGATGATATTTATTTTAGCTGCTGGATACTTATTCAGTGTATACCTGTTATTAGCATTGGCAAAGCGAACAGGCAAAAAAGATGTGCATCAAAGCGATTCATTTAATTCTAGTATTGGACGAGATAATTATAAGCAGCAGAGGGGATTAACCGCGAACGTTACCGAAGCAGTGAATAGTCGGTGAAAGAAACCAGCACAGGGTAGGGAAACAATAGACGAATTTTGTTTGTGCTTCCCTATTCTGACCCTGTGAGGAAAGGGAATCCCGTCTTTAAGAGACAACGGCATCCGCAAAGCATACCTGTTCCACCATCGGAGTATAGCCCAACCACTGCAAACCAGACTGAGTAAATTGTTGCGGACAACCGCTGACAGCGAAGCGGGTAGGCAGGGGTGGATGAGTATTTTTAATACCTAACATATCTAGCTCTTGGGAGCAAGCGACGACAACATGAACTGCTGGGTCAATTAGTTTGACCTGGGTGGGGAGGAGCGATCGCAAAACTGGTGATAAATGAGGATAATGGGTACAACCATAAACTAAAGTATCTATTTCTTGGTGGAGTAAAGGTTCTAAATAAGTTTTGGCTATTTCAGTAGTATAAGGGTCATGGATGCGATTTTGCTCAATTAGAGGGACAAACTCTGGACAACTCACTTGCCAAACTTGGACATGAGATTTAATTTCTAAAATAGCTTGCCGATAGGCATTGCTTTTAGCCGTTGCTGGGGTAGCAATAACACCAATGCGCTGCCCTTGCTCAACAGCAGCCTTTGCACCTGGTAAAATCACACCTAAAATGGGGAAATCAAATTCTTGACGGACAATATCTAATGCCAGAGCCGAACTGGTGTTACAAGCCATAATTGCCATTTTAACCCGTTGCTGCTGCATCCAGCGCAGGATCTCCCGGACAAATTGCAGAATTTCTGTTTGAGAACGAATACCATAAGGAAGACGGGCTGTGTCCCCCACATAAATAATTGATTCATTGGGAAGTTGCTGATACAGTTGTCGCAGTACGGTTAGTCCACCGACACCGCTATCAAATACCCCAATAGGAGCGCGTTGAGGTTCTTGACGGGAGAAAGCATGAAAATGACTATCAAAAATAGAAGATGAATACACAGCAAATATTAATTTAGATTGTGGTTAGTGGTTAGTGACCAGTGGTTAGTTGTTAGTGGTAAAGAGAAAAAAATATACCATTTCCTAGTCCACTGAAGTAAAAAATTATCTGCAGTGAACTTCCTGATTCCTGTACCTAATGAGGATGGGAAATGCTATAAACAACTAATAATGAATGATTAGCAATGATTAGCAATGATTAGCGTTGTTTTAAATAATTGAGAACACCACGAGCTATGCCCTCAGCCATAAGAGTTTGATAGTCTGATGATCCTAGACGGGGATTATCTTCTCGACCAGTCATATAACCTGTTTCCACTAAAATAGCAGGCATAGAATTTTTTCTCAGCACATAAAACCTAGCTTTACGAGTTCCTCGATTATTCAAGGTACTAATATTTTGGAGAATAGTTTGACGAACAGTTTCTGCCAAACCATAACCACTGTCATAATAGTAGACTTCTAAGCCATTGACATCAGGGCGATTGTCCACGGAATTAGCGTGAATACTGACGAACACAGTAGCATTGACACGCTTGGCTATATCTACCCGTCCTTGGAGTTCCACAAAAAAGTCAGCATCTCTAGTCAGTACCACCTGCACACCATTTTGCTCTAAGATTCTAGCCAATTTTGTGCTAATAGGTAAAACAACATCCTTTTCTAGTAACCCACCGAGTCCAGGAGCGCCAGAATCCTTACCACCATGTCCCGGATCAATAACTACTAAAACCTTTCCTTTAGGGACTGGTAGAGGTGGCTGGCCAAAAGGTGTTTTAACGGTTTGGGATAAATCCGTGATCAAATCCGGGGTATTTAATGGTGGTGTAGGCGCGACAGGAGGTGTAATCTCAGGGACTTGAGGGCGGAGAGTACTTTGTAATGGTAGTGCTAACAAACTAGAGGGGACTTGATTCAGTACGCCAAAGCTAACACCAGACGCAGGTTGAACAAGAACAACTACGGTATTGGGAGCTTGGGGTTGAAGACGGACTTTGAGAATAGGGCTATTGGTATTAAAAGTAGGACCTTGGACCTGATTAGCTAACTTAGCATTAGGAATAGTGATCCAAAATAGACCTGAGCTTTTATCCCAGTTGCTAGTAGCAGATATAGCTTGGTCGGCTCGAATTAGTAATTGTCTGCCATTTGCACCTATTTCTACAGATTGAATAGTCGCAGGGGAGTCACTAACTGATGGTGTAGAGGATTGATAGTTATTAGATAACTTAGTCACACGATCTGGTATGACGATAAAACCGCTATTACCACTAGCTATTGCTCGCCAATTGCGACTAGTGTTATCTAACTGCAAGGTCATGCGAACAGCAGACGGACTACTTGGTAATTGGCTAAATTGGATGCGCCGGACACCATAGCGGTTAATTAATAGGTCACTTTGTCCCATATTTGGTGATAAAACCGCACCAAGGATATCAATATTAACAGAGCGATTATCAAGACTGGGATTGACTTGCAATTGGGCATTACCGGACAACCACGGGGAGTTTGCCCCTACGCCCACAAAAAAACCATCTCCTGTGACTTGTAATTTCTCAATTTGAGTTACCTGTTTAGACGGGGTAACGGGATTTTTTGTGACTACGTTGTAAATACTGTTGGGAGAGCGTGTAGCTTGAGATAATTGAGATAATTGAGATGATTGAGATAATTGAGATGATTGATCTAAGGATGAGCGTGTTGATGGTTCTCTAGTTTGCCCAGAAATAACTTCTGGATTCGGTAATTCTACTATCCAGCGTTTACCATTTGTGGGAACAAATTTGATTTGCGCAGAGTTGAAGGTGTAACCAGGGGCAAGTTCTACAACTAAGCGCGTTGTTTGTGCGTCAAATTGCCCAATGCGGATAGCGCGAATTTGGCCACCAATTTCTTGTATTAATTGTGGACGACCAAATTCTGTCCCTGGTAAGTCAATTACCAAGCGAGTCGGGTCAAAAATCAGTTGGGCTTGGGGTTGGACAGCAGTAGATGTATTAATTTCCAGCCGATTTTGATTAGGATCAAACCGCCAAGATTCCAATTTTCCAGCCAAAGCAGGCGAAGATAGCATGAAAACCGCGCCAAAAGTGCTGGGTATTAACCAATGTAGTTTCACAATCCTTTCTCCTGATTTGCATTTATCATGATTCAATATCTCAATTTAGGGGCTAATCTTCACACTATCACCGCCTCAACTTTGACTTTGCTCAAGTCCAAGATTGTTGCTTTACCATAAGACACGGCTAATGGCGTGGTATTTTAGCATATAATTTTATTTTTGGGATTTTTTGAGCAAATTTATTTTTCTGACAATTTTTCTGGCATTGGTGATCATATCTGGTGGTGAGTGTTGCAAATTACTATTTATCTGGATCTTAAATACTGAAGAATCCCTTGGGCGATCGCATCTGCCATTTGATTTTGATAAGCTGGACTATTGAGATTAGCAACATCTTCTCTACCAGTTACGAAACCAGTTTCTACTAAAATTGACGGCATGGAGTTTTTGCGAAGCACATAAAATCTAGCTTTCCGTACATTCCTATCTTTAACATTGAGACTTTGCAGAATTTTACTATGGACAATGCGAGCTAATGTTAGACCACTGTCATAATAATAGGTTTCTAACCCGTTAACTTCTGGACGATTCGCACCTGCTGAATTAGCGTGGATACTCACAAATACATCAGCTTTAGCTCGTTGGGCCATAGTTACCCTTCCCGGTAAAGTCACAAAATAGTCAGAATCCCTAGTCATAATCACTTGAATACCGTTTTGTTCCAAAACTTCAGCAATCCTTTTCCCAATAGGTAAAATAACATTCTTTTCCTGCACTCCCCCGATACCAACCGCACCTGAATCTTTACCACCATGTCCGGGGTCAATTATAACTACTAATTTTCCTTTGGGAACTGGGGTCTGAGGTCTGATTTCTGGCTGTTTTGAATTTAAGTCAGGTAGTTCTTGCCTTGGTGGTGATAAAGGTGGTAAGCTCAGAGGTGGTCTAATCAGACGAGATCCTTGCAGTTTTAAAGCCAACAGGTTGTCTCCGGCTGGATTAATCGCGCCAAAGCTAATACCTAATGCAGGTTGAATAAAAATCACCACAGTATTTGGCGGTTGGGGTTGAAGACGGAGTTTGAGAATGGGACTATTTGTCTCAAAAGTTGGACCTTTGACCTCCGGGGCTAACTTAGCGTTGGGAATGGTAATGCGAAATAAACCAGATTTTCTATCCCAACCAGTGGTAGCAGATACAGCTTGGTCGGACTTAATGAGTAATTGTGTGCCATTATTAACAATTTCTACAGATTCAATGGTTGCAGTCGAGCCGTTATTGCCGTTATTATTTATACTTGGCGGCAGATTCTCATTTTCAGGTAAACTCACAACTCCCCTGCTAGGAAGCAGAACTAAACCACTGCTACTGGAAGTTACTCGCCAGTCAGGGCTATTTTCCTCTACCCTCAAGGTCATACGCACAGATGTTGGTGTCGTTCGCAATTGAGTAAATTCAATACGGGAAACACCGTATTTATTAACTGCTAAATTTCCTGGAGTTAAATTTGGTGATAAAGTTGTATCCAGGATATCAAGAAATATAGTAGTTTTATCACGGCTTCTGATGATTCTCGTTTGGGGACTACCGCCATTAGTGCGAACAAAAAAGCCGTCACCAGTAATTTGTAAATTCTCCAACTGAGTTTTTCCCCCACTACTACTCGCTATTGGTGAAAAGTCAGGTTTAGATTGGGGGACGATATTAGCTAGATTGTAATTATTATTAGTAGTATTTTCAGGATTTTCCCCCTGGGGTGATAGAGACTCCCTTTCTAATTTCGGTAATTGTACAGCCCAACGATTAGCACGTTTAGGAACAAATTTTACCTGATTAGGGTCTAGGGTATAACCAGGACTCAATTCTAAAACTATCCGTGTTGTTTGTTCGTCAAACTGGCCAATGCGAATTTCCCGCACTCCTCTACCAGGTTGGGTTAACTGAGAACGTCCCAATTTCACACCCGGTAAATCAATTACTAAGCGAGTGGGACTAAAAATTAGCTGTGCTTGTGGTTGGACACCACCACTTGTATTAATTTCTAACAGGTTTTGATTGGGGTCAAATCGCCAAGATTCCAGGGTTGTGGCTAAACTCGGCGACGATAGCATGAGTATACTTCCAAAAGTACCGGGTAGCAACCACTCTAATTTCACAGTTCTTTTCTCCTGATTTATATTTATTGAATTAGTGAATATCAAATTAATATCTTTAAATATCTCAAAAATTTGATAATTTGTCACACTATTTCCATTATTCTCCTTGACTTGAGAGCAAGAAATTTATGAAAAACTATCAGCGATTATAAATCCCTACTAGACAAACAGCGTCAATACTTAAACAAGCTTAGTCATACCCTGGACTAAGGAAAAATCCAGGGTTTTGTCTGTATAGCCCGCCACTTCTAGTCGCCAATGTCAATAAAAAATACCCACCACTGTCAACTGCTGACATAAAGAAAGCAGGTTATTCTCCCTACTAAAAAATCTGCAATTTATAACAACTAAACAGAGAAAAAATAGAACCATAAAACATGATCAAGTCTACTAATAATGGGAAACAAAGAAAAATTTGTCAAGACCAAAGGAAATTCAATTAACCCTTCTATTCATTTTCTAAGTGAGATGATGACAATATCAAAAGAGACGGATCTCTAATAACATAAGTTTCCTTTAACCTCCTTACTTAGTCAACTTACAAAGCACAACAGATATAGAAAAACTAAATAGCTCGATTATAGCATTAATTCACCAATTATTGAGATGATTAAGGAACAAGTCGGGGATTTGAGACTTTTGTTGATTCAACCCCCTAAATACTTGCTTTTTAAATATAGGAATTTGCCTTCATTTAAACCTCCTCCAGGAGACCCCCACCAAAACTGTACTCAGTTTGGTGATGGGAGGAATGGAGGGTTAATTGTGAAATGTCCCTTGAGTAATTTTGTGCGTCAGCACAAACAGCGAGAGGGACAGTTGAGCAATTAACAAATCTTTTATACTGCATACGAATAACCATCCTTTGCGTGAATGCGTTTACAAAACTTATGTGATATTCCTTGAATCAATCCATTTTTA
>NZ_JACJQS010000050.1:0-26109 GCF_014696755.1 Anabaena sp. FACHB-1391
AAACTCGTGAAATTATTGACAAAATTCTCAATAATCATGAGAATAGACCCCTGTTTATTGAGAAAAATCTTTTTTCCCAAAATCCTATAGAAATAACTTATATCCCTATAACAAAATATCCAAGTTATTTAATCAATCTTGTATTTCCAGAAGTTGCGGTTAATATTTCCCTACTGCGGAGATTTATTTTGGAAATAATAATCTTAGTAATTCAAAACTCTATATATATGGACGCACTATTTTCCACCAATAACATCATCATACCCGAAACTCAAAACACTGTCAAGCCCTCCGGCTGAAATTACCAAAACTCGTGAAATTATTGACAAAATTCTCAATAATCATGAGAATAGACCCCTGTTTATTGAGAAAAATCTTTTTTCCCAAAATCCTATAGAAATAACTTATATCCCTATAACAAAATATCCAAGTTATTTAATCAATCTTGTATTTCCAGAAGTTGCGGTTAATATTTCCCTACTGCGGAGATTTATTTTGGAAATAATAATCTTAGTAATTCAAAACTCTATATATATGGACGCACTATTTTCCACCAATAACATCATCATACCCGAAACTCAAAACACTGTCAAGCCCCCCGGCTGAAATTACCAAAACTCGTGAAATTATTGAGTGCATAGTCCTATAAATAAATTTCGTGTATAATCAAGATGCCCCCAGGGGGGATTATCAATTATGATATTGTGGGATAAGTAAAGTTTAGTAACAAATATTAGAAACTTTGATTAATCATACATTCTTTTCCTATACAGCTACTAACCCTACGTTAGATATTGGTGATGGCATTAAAAAAACCTCTTTAGCAAACTTGATATCTTCCCGACAAAATTGGTTAGTATTTGCAGCGTCGGTATTTTTAGTATCAGTACCAGTGTTTGTGGAAGCACCATTAGTAAGATCATTTCCTGCGCTAAGTGTATTTTCAACAGGCTTTTTACTTTGGTTCAGTATGAGATTAATGTCAAGTTCAAGAACCTATTTATGGGGAGATTTACTCTTTGGGTTTAGCTGGACTTGGTTGACAGGGGCAATTTATTGGGGTTGGTTAAGATATGAACCAATTTGGCATATACCCATAGAATCACTAGGATTACCCTTTGCTTTGTGGTGTTTAGCGAAAAATTGGGGTAAAATCGGCAATTGGTTCTATTTAGGTTCTTTGCTGGGGACAGTTTTAACCGATATTTATTTTTATTTAGTAGATTTGATGCCCTATTGGCGACAAATTATGAGAATAGATCCCGCAGGAGCTTCACAAATCTTACAAAATGCCTTAGAACAAGTCGAAACACCCTGGGGAGAGGGCTGGGCGGTCATTCTTGCCCTGATACTGATGACAGTGGGAACAGTCTCTTTACTGAATAAACAATGCCATTGGTATGCCTTTGGAGGGGCAATTTTGAGTACAATTCTAGTAGACAGTCTATTCTTAATAGCAGCGGTTCTAGCGTGAAATTCCCATCAATGGGGAAAACACCCAAAAATAGGCGCGTAAGTGCTATGAGGAAGAATTTTTGGCAAAAGTCAAAGTAAACCAAATAGTAGTGAATATTGTGGATATTGATACGCTGTATATTAGTTCTTGATGACTGTTGTGCAAGATCCCAAGCTAAAACGAAGAAGCTAAACCATGAGAAAATCAGGATCAAGTTAGAATAGAAACTGCTCTAACAACCTGAAAATTCTGGCTTATGCCCTACGGTTTATGGCTTGTGGCTGCAAATAATCAACAATTTAATTGCTGTTTGATAGAAAGAGGTAAAAAATCGTGAAAGGATTGGTGCGTTTATTCACTGTATTTACATTGTTGCTAGGTTGTTGGGGAATGCTGGGAACTACTCAGACAGCCCAAGCTGTTAGTTTCAATAGCTTTGCAGGAAATCAAGTTCCAGTTTTAGCACTTGCTCGCCAAAACAAAGCAGATCAGAAACTGGGAACGGACTTTGGTAAAAAAATTGATTTGAATAATACCAATATCGCTGCTTTCCAAAAGTATCCAGGACTATATCCCACCTTGGCTAAGAAAATTATCAAAAATGCTCCTTACAACAAAGTAGAGGATGTATTAAATTTGGCAAAATTGAGCGATAAACAAAAAGCACTTTTGCAAGCCAATTTGGATAATTTCACCGTGACAGAATTTGAGCCTAACTTCAACGAAGGTGATGATCGCATTAACAACGGTATCTACAGATAACCTTAGTTGGTAATTGGTAATTGGTGATTGGTAGGGGCAATAGGCAAAAAGTCTAATAAATTTCTCTATTACCCATTACCCATTACCCATTACCCATTACCCATTACCCATTACCCATTACCCATTACCTATTACCCATTACCCCACCTTGTCTGATATAGATATTCCTAACCAATTTGATGTTTTAGTAGTCGGTGCTGGTGCAGCGGGACTATATACAGCCCTATGTTTACCAGCATCCTTACAAGTCGGCCTAATTACTAAAGAAACAGTTTCCCTATCCGCTAGTGATTGGGCGCAGGGTGGTATAGCCGCAGCCGTCGCCCCAGAAGATTCGCCAAAACTGCATATTGAAGACACATTAAAAGCCGGAGCGGGTTTATGTGATCTAGCTGCTGTAAAATTCTTAGCTGAACAAGCTCCCAGTTGTATTCAATCCCTGGTTAATTTAGGAGTCGCTTTTGATCGTCATGAAAGTAACTTAGCCTTAACCTTAGAAGCAGCCCATTCTCGTCCTCGTGTTCTCCATGCGGCTGATACCACTGGTAGGGAAGTTACAACTACCCTGAAAAATCAAGTTCTGCGTCGTCAGAATATCAAAGTAATTCAGCAAGCTTTGGCTTTGAGTTTGTGGATAGAACCCCAAACAGGTCAATGTTTGGGAATTAGCCTATTTTATCAAGGTAAAATTACCTGGGTGAGAGCCGGAGCAGTAATTTTAGCTACGGGTGGCGGTGGTCAAGTATTTGCCCAAACTACTAACCCAGAAGTAAGTACAGGTGATGGTGTGGCCATTGCTTGGCGGGCGGGGGCGATTCTTAGGGATTTAGAATTTGTGCAGTTTCATCCTACAGCCTTGAGTAAACCGGGACGTTTTCTTATTAGTGAAGCCGTACGCGGTGAAGGGGCGCACCTGGTGGATGATACCGGGCGACGTTTTGCTTTTGATTACCACCCATCTGGGGAATTAGCGCCGCGAGACGTGGTGAGTCGAGCAATTTTTAGTCATTTACAAAATACCGCCTCTGACCCGGCTACAGCCCATGTTTGGTTAGATATGCGTCCTATTCCCCCTGAGAAAATTCGTCATCGTTTCCCCAATATCATCGCCGTTTGTCAACGTTGGGGTATTGATGTCTTTAATCAACCCATTCCCGTTTCTCCCGCCGCCCATTATTGGATGGGTGGCATTCTCACAGATGTGACTAATTCGACCAATATTCCCGGTTTATATGCTGTTGGGGAAACCGCTAGTACGGGGGTACATGGTGCAAATCGTTTAGCCAGTAATTCTCTTTTAGAATGTATTGTCTTTGGGGCGCAAATGGCTAATGTTGATCATGAAAAATTGATAATTCAAAAACAGAAATCTGTTAACTTTATTAAAAATGGAAATTTTGCAGTTAACCCGTCTGCAATTGATTGGGAAAATCAACAAAGACAATTAGCAGAAATTCGCCAAAATTTACCCCGTATAGTTTGGCAAAGTGCGGGTATTTGTCGAGAAAAATCAAGTTTAGAAACTGCCATTTCTCAAATCAAATCTTGGCAAAAAGACTTTGCAGCTTTACCTTTAAGTCAATTATTATTAAGTTTACAGCCTGGACAATCAGTTAATTTTCAACAACCGAAAATTGAAAAGGAATTGCGGCTTTGGGCAGAAACTCGTAATTTATTAGATGTGGCCGAATTAATTCTCAAAAGTGCTGTTTTTAGAACCGAAAGCCGTGGTGGACATTATCGTTTAGATTACCCCCAAACTGATCCTAATTGGCAAGTGCATACTCTGGTGAAAAATCAAGAATGGGTAATGGGTAATGGGTAATTGGTAATTGGTGAAATTAAAGATAAATATATATTCACCTGATTACCTTATCGCCATTCCCATTCAAGTGAGGTACAAGCAGTAATAATTGTAGCTTGCTTCCCGAAGGGTACGCAGATGGACGCAGATAAACGGAGATAATTTTGTACTTCATTAGACTGGGAAACGCTATCATTTCCAATGATAACTTACGCAACTGGTCTAATAAATGAGATCGTAGTTAGGACTTTAGTCCTATCTTCTAGAGGCTATGGGAACAATCATCAGGGCTAAAGCCCTGACTACAAACAAAACATAATAATTTTTTGTCACAATTGCGTAAGTCTTACTAATTTTTAACGGAAATATTTAAAGTTTTTCGGACCTGTATAACCTGTGATATTTGCTAATTCTTCTAGACTTTGTACTCCACTATAGCTTTTACCATTAATAATCCAAGTTGGGAAACTTTGAATTTTTGCGGCTTTACATAATTCTGGTTTACCATTGGGACTATCACCAGCGCACTCTACCTTAGAATTATCATTAATGATTTGATAAGCTTCTTTCCCGAAAAGTAACTTTTGTTCGTGACAGTGGGGACACCAATAGGCTACATATTCCTTAGCACCAGATTTAACCAGATGTTGGGCTAGGGCTATTTCCGCTTCTCCAGATTTAGTAGTAATTTCCCAGCCAAATTCAGGATTTGGGTATTGTTTTGGGGTAAAGGTGATTGCTGTAGGTTTTCCATCAGTTGATTCAGTAATATTACCTGATGGGCTGATTTGAGAATAAATTCCTAAAGTCCCAATTAGCGTCACAATCGTTACAATTAAAGCGGTAAATAAAAGTTGTCCGTTATCTTCCCAATCCCTACCCATGACGGTTAACACTAACATGATTAATGCAAATAAGGCAGAAGCGATACAGTAAAGACAAATAGCTTTCAGTTCAAATGCTAGTACATACATTAAGTATCCACTAAAAACCGACATAGCGATCGCCCCTATAAACAGCAACCACCAAGTCACATTTTCTAGTTGTTTCTGACTTTTGTTATTTTCCCCTGAGTTCAATGCCAAAGGAGCTAAAGCGAATATAAACATACCCATGTATGCCAATAAACCAAATACAGGTAATGGTTGACCAAAAACTGTAGCCCAAGGACTAGAAAGGACATCTACACAACTCTTAACATTTTCTGGTGTAGTGCAAACCGGGGCGCTGCCGGTCAGCTTTTCAAAAGTGAGATAACCTGTATTCAGGATACCAAAACCGGAGATCGCTCCAATGGCTGGACGCGACCATTTATAAATACTAGGAGTAGAACGACGACGAGTCATAATATTAGTGATTGGTAATTGGTAATTAGTTTAGAAATCATCTAAATCAAGCAAATCAAAAGCATCATAGTTCAGACAACAGAGGTCTGCGGGCGGCTTCCACAAATTGACTGACGCGAATGGGGTCTATGGGTTGCTGAATTTGACCATGACGTTTGAGAGAACTAGAAACAATTACCCCATCTGCTGCTTGTAGGAGAGTGCTAACATTTTCCCAACTTGCGCCACTACCAATAAAAACGGGAGTTCCAGCAGCCGCAGCACTAGCTAGTTCTAAATCCTCTTGCTCAGGAGGACTACCAGTAGCCCAACCAGATAAAATTACCGCATCAGCCAAACCCCTTTCAATAGTGTCTTTCACAACAACAGTGAGATGAGGAGAACTCAACGGACGGGCGTGTTTTACTAAAACATCAGCAAAAATTTTCACGTCAGATCCTAATTCTCGACGATACCGTAGTAATTGATGAGCTTCCCCTTCAATTAGTCCTTGGTCAGTTGCCATTATACCTGTAAGTACATTAATACGAACAAATTGTGCATTAACACAACTAGCAACAGCGATCGCACTTCTGCCATCATTGCGTAACACATTTAATCCCACAGGCACAGTAACCAAGTTCTGTATACGTTGTACAACCACAGTCATGGCACTGACAACAGCCGGGTCAACTTGATTTTTAGTAAATGGGGCATCGAAAAAATTCTCAACGATAATCCCATCAACCCCTCCACTAGCAAGGGCTGTGGCTTCTTGTTCAGCGCGGTCAATCACTGCTTTGAGACTACCTCCCCAACGGGCTGAAGTAGGTAAGGGTAGCAAATGCACTACGCCAATAATTGGGGTTCGGGTTTTAAATAACTGATATAAGTCCACGTTTTTAATTTACTTCGCACATTCTCAAACTCTTACTCTTTGCGCCTTGGCGCGAAACATAACTCATACCGACATTATGCAACGCCGGTTTTTCTGTTCCCTGTTCCCTGCTGTGTGAGTCCTAAGCGGTTTTTTCATGGTCAGGTTGTAACCTCCTCCTCAAGATGGAAATTAACTTTCAACCTTCCCTAAGATATGTTAAGATAAAATCTGATTAGAAGAGAAGTTTGCCACTCACAAGATGCAAGGCAGCTTCCCGTCATTTAATTGTAAATGCCGGAGTAGCATTACTGCTTGATGGGCGTGGTCGCCAGTGCGATTTCCCGGTTGGGTAGCGGCTTCTCAAAACAGACCTCCGGGTCGGCTTCCCAATGGGTAAATTAACAAAGCCCACGCTGCGGTAATTTAAAATACCAATAAGCGAATTGTTAAAAAATATTACGAGTGTCAGACTTACCCAAAGATGCTCAAGATTACCCTGGGAAACAAATTAGTAGAAGGATCATGACACCGCCTCTATATGTAAAATAGAAGAGGTTGGGGGATTGTATTTACTAATTAAAGTAGCTAATTATACAGGTAAAATCTGGTAATTAGTAACGGGTAGTTGGGTAGGAGTTATTTATCTATATATCCCGACCCAATTTGAACGTTAATTAGCAAGGAAAAACGGAACATTTATTGAACATGATGGGTGAAAAGCCAACAGTTGCCATTTCTCACCTGGGCTGCGAGAAAAATCGCATTGATACAGAACATATGTTAGGGCTGCTAGTAAACGCAGGCTATAGTGTAGATAGCAACGAAGAATTAGCAGATTACGTAATTGTTAATACCTGTAGTTTTATTGAAGCAGCACGACAGGAATCAGTAAAAACCCTAGTAGAACTAGCGGAGGCTAATAAGAAAATCGTCATTACAGGCTGCATGGCCCAACACTTTCAAGAACAATTATTGGAAGAATTGCCAGAAGCGGTGGCGGTAGTGGGGACAGGAGATTATCACAAAATTGTGGATGTGATCGAGCGAGTAGAGCAAGGAGAGAGAGTTAAAGAAATTACCGCCGAACCTACTTATATCGCTGATGAAACCACACCGCGTTATCGGACAACAACCGAAGGAGTAGCTTACCTGCGAGTGGCTGAAGGCTGTGATTATCGGTGTGCATTTTGCATTATTCCCCATTTGCGAGGAAACCAGCGATCGCGTACCATTGAATCAATAGTAGCCGAAGCCCAACAACTGGCAGATCAAGGTGTGAAAGAAATAATTCTCATTTCTCAAATCACCACCAATTACGGCCTAGATATTTACGGAAAACCCAAATTAGCCGAACTGCTGCGGGCTTTAGGGAAAGTAGATATACCTTGGGTGAGAATGCACTACGCCTATCCCACCGGATTAACACCAGATGTAATGGCGGCCATCGAAGAAACCCCCAACTGTTTACCATATTTAGATTTACCCCTGCAACATTCCCACCCAGAAATTCTCCGGGCTATGAATCGTCCTTGGCAAGGACAGGTCAATGATGGGATTATGGAAAGGATTAAAATGTCCCTACCATCAGCAGTGCTAAGAACCACATTTATAGTTGGTTTTCCGGGAGAAACCGAGGAGCATTTTCAACATTTATTAGAGTTTACACAACGGCATAAATTTGATCATGTTGGTGTATTTACTTTTTCACCGGAAGAAGGAACTCCAGCCTACAGTCTACCTAATCAAATTCCAGCAGAAATAATGGCAGCACGCCATGATCAACTAATGGCATTACAACAGCCAATTTCTTTGCAGAAAAATCAACAGGAAATCGGCAAAATTGTTGATGTCCTAATTGAGCAAGAAAATCCTGAAACGAGCGAACTAATTGGTCGTTCTGGTAGATTTTCTCCCGAAGTTGATGGTCAAGTCTATGTGAAAGGAGAGGCTAGGCTAGGAACTATCGTCAAAGTAGCGATTCAAAGCGCCGATGCCTATGACCTTTATGGTCAAGTTGTCAATAGCGATAGATTATTATCTCGTTCTCTATCTACTGTTGCATAAGACTTAATTTACAAATAAGTATCGGTTTACAAATCAAAAATTCACAATAAAATCTAGGAGAGTTAATGAACTTATCATTTCAAGAATTAGGCATTTCCCAAGAACGTGCTGAACTGTTAGAAAACATGGGTTTTTCTGC
The DNA here is from genome assembly GCF_014696755.1 of Anabaena sp. FACHB-1391. Lineage (NCBI taxonomy): Bacteria > Bacillati > Cyanobacteriota > Cyanophyceae > Nostocales > Nostocaceae > Anabaena > Anabaena sp. FACHB-1391. The sequence continues at coordinate 8,431 of NZ_JACJQS010000050.1, forward strand.
ACCTACTAATATCCAAACCCAAGCAATTCCTCAATTATTAAATGGTCGGGATGTAGTCGGTCAATCCCAAACAGGAACAGGTAAAACCGCAGCTTTTTCCCTACCAATTTTAGAACGGCTAGATCCTGATCAAAAAGCTGTACAAGCAATAGTTTTAACCCCAACTCGTGAGTTAGCCATTCAAGTTCATGCGGCTATTTCCCAATTTATTGGTAATAGTTACTTGAAAGCAGCAGCCATTTATGGTGGTCAATCAATTGACCGGCAAATTATGCAACTCAGACGGGGGGCGCAAATCGTTGTCGGTACACCAGGACGGGTGATAGATTTATTAGATCGTGGTAGCTTGAAGTTAGATCAAGTACGGTGGTTTGTGTTAGATGAAGCTGATGAAATGTTAAGCATGGGCTTCATTGATGATGTGGAAAGAATTCTTTCCCAAGCACCAGAAGAAAGACAAACAGCCTTATTTTCTGCAACAATGCCACCATCAATTCGGATGTTGGTAAATAAATTTTTGAACTCACCGGTAACTGTCACCGTTGAACAACCCAAGGCCGCACCAAATAAAATCAATCAAGTAGCTTACATTATTCCCCGTCACTGGACAAAAGCCAAGGCCTTACAACCAATTCTGGAAATGGAAGACCCAGAAACAGCTTTAATCTTTGTTCGCACCCGTCGCACAGCCGCAGAATTAACCAGTCAATTGCAATCTGCTGGTCATAGTGTGGATGAATATCATGGTGATTTGTCCCAGCAAGCGCGGGAACGTCTATTAATTCGCTTCCGTAACCGTCAAGTGCGTTGGGTAGTAGCTACTGATATTGCAGCTAGGGGTTTAGATGTTGATCAACTTTCTCATGTGATTAACTTTGATTTACCTGATAGTGTGGAAACCTATGTTCACCGCATTGGTCGTACCGGTCGCGCTGGAAAAGAAGGAACAGCCATTTCTTTGGTTCAGGCTTTTGAACGCCGTAAACAACAGGCTTTTGAACGCCATAACCGCCAAACTTGGCAAATTCTGTCTATTCCTACTAAAGCGCAGATTGAAGCTCAACATATTCAGAAGTTAAGAGGACAAGTAGCTGAAGCTCTAACAGGTGAACGGTTAGCTTCATTCTTGCCCATTATCAGTGAAATGATTGCAGAATACGATGCTCATGCGATCGCTGCGGCTGCTTTACAAATCGCTTATGATCAAACCCGTCCCGCTTGGTTACTATCAGGAGTGGATTTACCTGTAGAAGAAAGCCCAACTCCCAAACCCAGAATTAACAAACGCCGTATAGATGTCGGTGATGGTTCAGAACGGGAAAGCGAACGTGGTGGTGGCTTACGTGGTTCTGGAGGCGGTAGAGGCCGTTCTTCTTGGTCAAAAGAGGGTAAAGGTAACGATGAAAGACGTAGTAACGGTGGCGGTAGTCCTAAACCCAAGTTAAGAACAGCCCACGGTGAAGCTTCTCCCACTCCTAGCAATCACAAATTAGGTTCACATACTGGTAGAGAATAGTTAAGCAAAGTAGCGGTAATTTATTTATTTATTTATTAATTAATTAATTACCGCTGCCTAAGCATAAGGTTTAAAGCCATATTTATAAACTAGCTAACCAAAATGAAATCGCTACTACTGAGGGTGATCCCTGAATTACCTAAATCAGCAAACTTAAACACTTCCGTTGAACTGATCAGGTTGCCATTTCGGTTATAGAATATACTTCGAGTCCCTTGACTAAAGACAATAGGAGCATTACTAGCATCTACTGAGGCATTATTGGGGACAACGGCAAAGCCAGTGAAAGCTTGCCCCACAGCATTAGTAATGGCGGAAAATGTGGTTTTACTTAATACAATCTGATCTTGTCCAGCTTCAAACTGGGTAATATAGTCAGTACCTAAAGCACTACTAAAGACACCACTGCTTTGAAATAGATATTTATCATTACCATCTCCTCCAGTCAGGGTATCATTACCAACTCCTCCCCAAAGTGTATCATTACCAACTCCTCCCCAAAGTGTATCATTACCATTGAGTCCTGACAGGATGTTATTGCCACTATTACCTTGGAGGATGTTATTACCTGCATTACCCGTACCATTTATAGCCGTTGTTCCTGTTAAGGTGAGGTTTTCAACGTTGGTCGGTAAGGTAGTGGTGACAGAGGCTGTGAGAGTATCGCTGATAGTTGTAGTGACGCTGGTTCGAGTCCCCAAGTTGGCATTTGTGGGAGATGTAAGGGTGAGGGTAAAAGTTTCATTTACTTCATTTATAGAATCATTCAGAATGGGTATGTTAATTGATTGACTGGTAACACCGCTATTAAAAGTCAAAGTCCCTGTGGTGGTGGTATAGTCTAAACCCGCTGTAGCTGTACCGTTAACAGTGGTATAGTTGACTGTAATAACTCTGGTATCGGATCTGGAGAGAGTAACAGTGTAAGTGACGTTTTGAGGGTTGGTGTTACCTTCAACAATGGTTTGATTAGCACTGAGGTTAATCACAGGTACATCATCATTAACGATAGTTCCCGTGACGGCTGTAGTTGTGCCAATGGTGTAACCTGTTCCCGCAGCTAAGGTTAGGGCTACAGTTTCATCATTTTCAACGATTGTATCCGCTGTAGGGTCAATAGTTAAAGTAGCTGTACTTGCACCAGCCGCAAAGGTAATAGTTCCCGATGTAGCAGTAAAATTTCCTGTACCTATTCTGGTATAATCTGTATTGAAGGTAGCTGTACCAGCAACGTTATAGTTGGCTGTGAGGGCGGCACTTAGGTCACCATTGCGACTAAAGGTGTAAATAAGGTTATTTGTCCCGTCTTCAGAGACGCTAGTAGGAGATAAAGCTAGGGTAATTGTTGGTAAAACTGTGGCAGTAAACTGATAATCTATAAACTCACCAAATAGATTTGTAGCCCGAACTGTAATCTGTGAACTACCGGTTTGGTTAGGAAGATAATCCAGAAACAGTTGTTTATTACTAATACTGGGAGTGACTAAGGTAGGTTTGGAGTTGTTAACTATAGAAAATCTCAGTTCATCTTCTTGAGTAATTGTAATACTACTGAAACGAATAAAATTTGTATCACTAATTGCAGCTTGCGTCAGGGGAAGATTAGTAAACGCTCCACCAGCATTATAAGTCCTAACGGCAGCGATCGCATCTATTGTGGTTAAATCACTAGCACCAAGAGCTTGACCAAAAACTGTAAAACCACCATTTTGATTATTGAGATTGCTGGAATTATCCGCTAGGTTAAAAAACCATTGATTTGTGGCACTATTAGGATTATTACCTAATTTTGCCATAGCGATCGTTCCCCGCAAATTTGAGCGTTGTGTACTAAACTCATTCTGTACAGGCGCATTAGATGGAATCGTTGTTAATGTGGAATTATTATAAGTATACCCCCCACCTTGGACGATAAAACTGGGAATAGAACGGTGAATAAAAGAATTAGTATAACTGCCAGTATTAACATAACTTTGGAAATTTTGCACAGTCAAGGGTGCGCCAGTTCCAGTTTGGTCAAATAGTACAACATTAATGATGCCGTTGCCAATGGTTCCCGTTGATGTATTGGCTAAGTTAAAACGAGCAACTTTCCCTGTTGTCAAAGGATCATCAAAGTAATTACTTAAATTCAGGGTGGTATCTGGTGCATTAATATTGACAACTACGTTTAAGATAGGATTAGTAACAATAGGATCAGGAAGGTTGTTAGTAGTCATGGTTTTTCCTTAGTATTACACATTTATCCGTGATCTTGACAGGAACATTATACCCCTTTTCGCCAAGAAATAAAACAGAGGAAATGAAAAAATGATTAAGAACCACAAATAGTTGCAAATAATATGGAAATGGAAAATAGGCATTTGCTCAAATTATACAACAAGTCTACCATTTTAAATTAGCCTCCCCAGCCCACTGGAAGTCAATTTTCAGGCTAATAATCCAAAGTTAACTAAAGTGGGGTAAAAACTTTGTCCAGTCGGATAAAAGTAATTTTTTGCATACTTCTTGCTATATCATACTAGACGGTCTAGTCTAGATTTTAGATATGAAAACAGATTAATCATTTAGGCTGCTACTATGTCTCAAATTGCGCCAACACCTCCAGAGGATTTTACTAATATTTCTATACCACCATCTCAACAGCAAAAGGGTAAAAAACTAATTCCTTTGTTTTTAGGGTTACTGGTGGTCGGGAGTGGTATTGGTTATGTACTGTGGCGAAATAATCCAAAATTGTCAGCAAATATACTTAAACTAACTGGCAGAATTGAAGGTTATGAAACTGAAATTGGGATTAAGCGTTCTGGTAGAATTGAGTCAATTAAAGTGCGAGAAGGGGCTTATGTCAAAAAAGGACAAGTATTAATTAAGTTAGATGATAGTAACGACCAATTGTTACGAGAACAATTACGAGGGACGGAAGCACGGATAATATCTGCACAATCTGATGAACAACAGGTAATGGCAGATTTGAATAGAGTCCGCAGTGAGTTTGAGCAAATTGATAGTCAAATTAGCGAAGCAAAGCTAAATTTACAGCAATCTCAAGGGGATACGATTGGACGAATTGAACAGGCAAAAGCTAATGTATCAGCGGCTAAAGCTCAATTAATACAAGTACAAGCTCAGGCAAAACAAGCAGCAGCAGAAGTAAAATTAGCGAGAATGAACAGCGATCGCTATAAACAGCTTATCAAAGAAGGTGCTATTAATCGCCAACAATTTGATCAATCACAAACTACATTAGATACAGCCATGGCTACTCTAGAAGCCAGACAAGCGGCCGTAAATGCAGCAAAAGAACAATTAAGTGCAGTTCAAGGGGCATTAATCCAAACAAAAACTACAGGCTTAAATCCTGATATTCGCAACGCCCAGTTAACAGCATTAAACAGAAAAAAAGACCAGATTTTTGCTCAAATACAATCTGCTCAGGCTAAAGTTAGATCCGCTCATGGTAAAGTCAAAGATGCCTTAGCATCAAAACAGCAAATCCTCACTCAAATAGAAGATTCTCAAAGAGATTTGAATGTGATTAGTCCTTTAGATGGAGTTATAACTGCTCGCAGTGTTGAACCGGGTGCAATAGTTAGTAATCAGACTAAAATTTTAACAATAGTTGATCCCCAAAATATATATCTACGGGGTTTTATTCCTGAAGGTGATATTGGTAAAGTACGATTAGGACAAACTACTAAAATCTTCCTTGATTCTGCACCAGAAAAACCCCTCAATGGTAAAGTTATTGCTATTGACCCTCAAGCCTCTTTTACTCCAGAAAATATTTACTTTCAAAAAGATCGCGTGCGACAAGTAATAGGAGTTCGTATTCAAGTCGAAAATCCTCAAGGCTGTTTTAATCCTGACAATCCTTACAAAGAATCAGATTTACCCTGTGCTAAAATTGGTATGCCAGCAGATGCGGAAATTAAGTTACAGGAAAAGAAATGAAAGTTTAAAATATTTTCTGCATAAGTCATGGGGGGAGTTAAGAATGACTAATTATCAATTACCAATCACTAAGCAAACAGAAGCTATTAAAGTTAGTAATTTACATAAACATTATGGTAAATTAGCCGCAATTAAAGGAATTAATTTCACTGTTAACAAGGGGGAAATGTTTGGTTTAATTCGTCCTGACGGTGCGGGTAAAACTACGACCTTCCACATTTTAGGTGGTGTAATGGAAGGGACTGCGGGGGAAGTTTTAGTATTTGGTCAACCCGCACGAAATTCGCGGTTAATGACGGGATATTTAACACAACAATTTTCTCTATATTTGGATTTAAGTATTGATGAAAATTTGCGTTATGCGGGGGGGTTGCGACAAGTTGATGATGATTTATTATGGGAACGCAGCCATAAATATTTAACATTAATGAGTTTAGAAAAATTTGGCAATCGTTTGGCTGGTGAATTATCAGGAGGTATGAAACAAAAGCTGGCCTTATGTTGTGCTTTAGTGTCTCAACCGCAGGTTTTATTATTAGATGAACCGACTACGGGAGTTGACCCAGTTTCTCGACGAGAATTTTGGGATGTATTAGCAGAATTATCTGCCCAGGGGATGACAATTGTGGTGGCTACGCCCTATCTAGATGAGGCTGAACGCTGTCATCTTGTGGCTTTAATGTATAATGGTCAAATTCATGAAATTGGCACTCCAGCGGCTTTAAGAACCAATTTAGGTTTACATCGTTTGCAGGTAAAAACTACAAATTTGGAAGTCAGCGAGAAAATTCTTTTCCAGAATTTAGACACAAATATATCATATACAAATATAGTTGATATTCAAACTTTCGGCGATCGCTTAGATGTTTTAGTTGAAGATGTGACTATAGGTGAAAATCAAGTCAATGAATTACTAAAAGCATATAATCCCCATATTGAACCTAATGAACCTACTTTAGAAAATGTCTTTGTTACTCGTCTGCGACAACAGGGTTCTGCACCAAAATTTTTAGAATTTCCCCGTTATCGTGGTGGAAATAAAAGTAAAGAAATAAATGAGAATATCAATAGAGAAAAAACTTCTTCCCAATTACCATTTTCACAAATTGCTATTTATGCAAATAATCTTAACCGTGTATTTGGTAAATTTCCAGCAGTTAAAAGTGTGAATATTGAAGTACGTTATGGGGAAATATTCGGACTTTTAGGAGCAAATGGCGCAGGAAAAACCACCACAATTAAAATGTTATGTGGATTATTAAAACCTAGTGGTGGAGAAATTTCTTTAGGTGGAGAAACCGGAAATTTGCGAAGTCCAGAATTAAGAAAACGTATTGGTTATATGAGTCAAAAATTCACCCTTTATGACGATTTAACAATTCTGCAAAATCTAGAATTTTATAGTGGTGTTTATAGCGTTCCCCGCAAACATAGAAGAGAAAAAATTGATTGGGTAATATCTACCTGCGGGTTAGAAGGAAGGGAAAATATGTTAACGGGACAATTACCAGGAGGTTGGAAACAAAGAGTTGCTTTTGGTGCTTCAGTCATGCACGAACCTGATATTTTATTTTTAGATGAACCAACATCAGGAGTAGACCCTTTAGCGCGTCGTCAATTTTGGAAACTAATCAATGATTTTGCGCGAAATGGGACAGCAATTTTAGTTACAACCCATTATTTAGAAGAAGCAGAACAATGTAACCGCATGAGTTTTATGGTAGCTGGAGAAATCGCTGCGGAAGGTTCACCCAGTTTTATCAAAGCTTCCCAACCAGGACAACTGATAGAAATAATTGTTAATCAAAATCAGGCTGCTTCCCAACTATTAAAACAGAAATTTGCTGCTTGGAGAGTTTCAATCTTTGCTAATAGTTTACATATTGTTCTCGACAACCCAGAAATAGAAATTCCCCAAGTAATACAGCTTTTAAAATCCGCAAACCTGATAATTGAATCTCTTCGTCCTATTCCTTTCTCCCTAGAAGATGCCTTTATTGGTATAGTACAAATAGTACAAAAAGTAGAAAATAGCTGACAAGTAAACTAACACAATTTCCCAACACAACTTCTAAAATTTTGGATTTTACTTCGTTTTACCAAACCTACAATTTTTAATCTCCAAAATTATGAAAAGAATTATTTCCCAATGTATTAAAGAATTATCTCAATTTAAACGTGATAAATTGACATTAGCATTAGCATTTTTATTACCATTCATGACATTGTTAATCTTCGGTTTTGCTACCAGATTAGAAAGTCAAAATATTCCCTTAGTTGTCCAGGATTTTGACCATACAAACCTAAGCAATAGCTATATTGAAAAATTATATGCTACCAATCAATTTATTCCCAAAGAATGGTCAGGAGGAGACCCAGCGCGAGATGCTATTGATAGAGGTATTGCTAAAGTAGCGGTAATTATTCCTTCCCAATTTAGTCGAGATATTAAAGCTAATAAACCTACCACAGTGCAAGTTTTAATTGATGCCACAGATGTTAATAATGCCCGTGTAATTAGAGGAAGTATTCAAAGAGTTACTAATTTCTTTATGCAGGAAGAAAAACTTTTACCAGCTACTAAAATAATTACCGCTAGAATCCGTTTATGGTTTAATCCTGGTAGATTAGAATCATTATATATTGTTCCCGGAGTATATGGTGTAATCCTGTGGATTTTTCCATCTTTACTAACAGCAATTGCCATGGTAAGAGAGAAAGAAAAAGCGACAATTTTACAAGTTTATGCTTCTAGTATTAGTGCCACAGAATTGTTATTAGGTAAAGGTATGGCTTATCTATTAATTGCCATAACTGAAGCATTAGTTGTGATAGGATTAGGGGGAATTATTTTTAAATTAAGCGTGGTTAATAACCCAATCACTTTATTATTAGGAACTCTGATATTTCTGATAGATAGTGTGATGTTTGGTTTACTAGTTGGGGTACGTAGTAATAACCAAAATTCCGCTGTTCAAATTATTTCTTTAGTCGGGTTTATTACCTCTTTATTATTGTCTGGTTTTATCTATCCTCTCAACAATATTCCTTTTCCCCTGTCACTTGTCACTAATGTAGTTCCTGCTCGTTATTATATTAATATTACTCGTGATGCTTTTCTGCGTGGTACAGGTTGGCCAGGGGTTTGGTTTGATTTTCTCATGTTAACAGTTTTAGGTTTGATATTTTTTAATGTCTCCCGTCGAATTTTAAGTAAGATGCAAATTAGTAATTAGTCAGTTGTCAGTTGTTCGACTATTACCTATTACCTATTACCTATTACCTGTTTTATGAAATTTATTCTTCCATTCTTTGATCATCCATTTTGGGCATTAGTGCGGAAAGAAATTAATCAAATTTTACGCAATAAACAATTAATTATTTTGTTAATAGTCCCTCCAACAGTCCAATTATTACTTTATGGATTTGCACTTAATCCTGATGTCCAAAATTTGAAATTAGGTGTGATTGATTATGCTCATGTTGCTGATAGTCGAGAACTAATTTCTGCCATGACTTCCAATCGAATTTTTACTTTAGAATCTGTACCCAATAGCGAAAAAGATTTAAGTCAACAAGTAGAAAAAGGAAAGTTAGATGTAGGGGTGATAATTCCTCCTGAGTTTCCGCGTAAATTAGCACAGAAATCGGCAGAAATTCAAGTTTTTATTGATGCGGTAAATGCCAATACAGCGGGTATTGCTGCTAATTACATGAATCAAATTGTCCAACAATACAATCTGAGTTTGGAACCAGGTAAACGCAGTCCTCCCGTATCATCTCAAGTCGTATTTCTTTACAATCCTGGACTTATAAGTAGTTGGTTTTTTGTACCGGGAGTCATGGGTTTAGTGTTAACATTAATCGGTACATTAGTTTCCGCAGTCACTGTTGTACGCGAGAAAGATACGGGAACTTTGGAACAATTGTTAATGACTCCAGCGGCCAATTGGCAAATATTGTTATCAAAAATTGTCCCTTTGGTTTTTTTACTCATGGGAGATGTGATGTTAGCTTTAACCTTGGGAACTGTGGTATTTAATTTACCATTTCAGGGCAGTTTTTTATTATTTATTTCCTTATCAAGTATGTATGTATTTGTGGGAATTAGTTTAGGAATTATGTTAGCGACTATTTGCCGTTCTCAACAGCAAGTATTACTCACATCTTTCTTTATTAATTTACCAATTGTGCAGACATCTGGGGCAATTGCTCCTATTGAAGCTATGCCTACTTTTTTCCAGGTTCTATCTTTACTAAATCCTCTTCGTCATTATATTACTATTGTGCGGGGTATTTTACTCAAAGGGGTTGGTTTAGATGTGCTATGGATTCATGTTTTAGCATTACTTGGTTTTGCTGTGGTGTTGTTGAGTATTAGTGTGAGTAAGTTTCGGAATCAGTTGAGTTAATGAAGCAGTGTAACATTTAAATCCCTATGCTGAGTTACAAACTATTGGTTCGGGTTGGTTTGGGAGGCAATTCACTGGCAATTTGTAGGATATACTCCGTATTTGCTTAAAATTGTGACTTTTTATGAAAACAAAAGGTAATTTATGAGCTATGATCACCATCAATATTCAGAACTTTAGGTCGGTGAGTATGTCAAGTTAATTCTCAATACCTAACCTATATTCTCCTAAAATATAAAATGATAAGCGTTAATAAATATTATGCGTGTAGTAGCTCTTGTACCTGGTTCAATTGATAACCAAATTCTTTTCTTTGCCACTCTTGATGATCTGAAGCGTTATTATCCTCACTCACAGATAGATGTCGTTGTAGAACCTAAGTCAAAGGCTGCTTACCGGGTAAGCAAGTCTGTTCACGATGTATTAACTTTTGATTATAAAGATCGTAATAGTCTAGCTGATTGGGGTAACTTCGTTGGTATGATACGCGATCGAGAGTATGATGTTGCTATTATTGTAGGACAAAGTTGGTTTGTAAGTTTCTTGATGTGGTTAACAGGAATTACCATGCGTATTGGCTACCAAGGCCAAGGTGCGGTTTTTCTGACTCACCGAATTGCGCCAAATCTATCCCAATATGTGGCCAGGATGTACCATGACTTATTGAAACCTTTAAAGATTGATACTGATTGTCCAACATTATCTGTAAATGTACCTAAAATAGATATTGAATGGGCGCAAGGTGAACAAAAACGATTAGGAGTAACTGAAACAGGTTTTATCCTCATTAATGGTGGTGGAACTAGTTTAGATACAACTTATCCGGGAGAAAATTGGCGACAAATTATTGAAGCTTGTCAACAAAAACAACCGGATTTACCCATTGTGGTTATTAAAGAAGCCAATAATGAGCCTTTAGTCAAATCACTTCTAGAAAGTTGTCACAATATTAAAGTTACTTCCCCCGAAGATATTGGCAAGTTAACTGCTATAATTGCCGGCGCTAGTTTAATGTTATCTGTGGAAAACAGCTTACTCCAACTAAGCGTAGCAGTAGAAACATATACAATTGCCTTGCTTAATTCTACGGAATCATTAAAATTATTACCCACAAGTGAAAAAGTCTTGACTATCACCTCACATACTGGGAAAGTAGCGGATATTTCACCCCAAATAGTATTAGAAAAAATTTGGGGAGGTTGAATATTATCAATTATGGGTTTTGGATTTGGGATTTGAGATTCAAAATCCCAAACCACCAATTTTATCAAAGAGATGTCTAATAAGTGTTATCAGCGCTGCATAATGGGAGTAGGAATTATCTTTCGCACCAAATAGCAAAGGAGCAAAGTTTGAGATTTTGATTTTGTCTTTTTGATTTTGCCTTTAAGAATTACCTTTTTCAATCATCTCAAAGAAAGCATCATCTAATTCATAACCCAGAACTTGTGCTAAAGATTTCAGTCGAGATGGACTAACAATATCTTGTTTGTGCAACCAATCACTTAAAATAAAGATCTTGTGCATCAGGAATATTTCTAAAGCTTCTGGGTTATATTGGATACCTTCTTTGGAGCTAAACTGATGAGGTACTAACATGGCCGCATAACGAGCTAATTCTCCAGCTTTCCAGTCTAGTAAAAATGGCAACCACGGATATTTAGCATCGAGACGGACAAACCACAGTCTGACCTCTGGAATTTCCGATAGTTCTCTTGGATCATTTGCAACTCGTTCATAATTAATTTCTAAACGCAGTTGCTGTTCATGGGAGGAAATGTTTCCTGCTTGGAGTAATGGTTCAATCACCATTAAAGCAGGTGACAGATCCAAATTATAAATGGAGTCGTTGTTGAGGATGATTGTGATGGTCATAACTGTTTATTTTCTGGCTCAACAGTGGTGAAAATCCAGATTAGCAGCTTTTTACCCCTTTGAGATGGACATTTACAGGAATTTTCCCCGCAAATTCTCAGGAGAACAATAATCACGCCAAAGATCTTGCCAACTTTGATATTATATGGCCAATGAGCGATCGCCTTTTACAATTGTTATTAATTGATCCAGATCCAATTTTCCGTTTAGGACTAAAGGTGACATTGGAAACTATTCCCAATTTACAAGTCATAGCAGATGTTCCCTCAGATACTTCTGCTTTAAAAGTTATAGCGGAAATATTGGCCGTTAATTCTCAGCAAATTCACTTGATAATCTTAGCATTAAATAATGAGCATTTAGGGTGGCAATTCTGTAGACAACTAAAAACTTTATATCCTTATATACCTATATTACTTCTAACTAGCACATCTCAACCGGAACTAATTATATCTGCCAAAGCGATAGGAATAAATGGCTATTGTCCTAAAGGGGTCTCAATTTCTCAATTAGTCCCCATTCTTGAGCAGGTAGCCAATGGGGGTTATTATTGGTTTGAAGATAGAAAAATGTCTAATTTTACCTCATCTTCCCTACCAGGTAAGTTGCGAAATCACTTACAAAGTTCGGGAATTAACTATATTGATGATACTTTATATCAAGTTACAGAACAATTAAAATTACCGGGAATAACCCTATTAAATAAAGCAATTTTAGCAGGACAAAGACGGGAACTTTTAGCGGCTCGTTGGCTTATTAGTAATTTATTAAAATTACCACACAAAAGGCAGAATTTACCACCAGAAAACCCTATTAATCAAGTAATTATCAAATCCGAGACACAACCTTTAATAAATATACCACCTGTAGTGAGTTCTCAACAATTGCAATCTGAATTATTAACATTATGTTTAAATAAACTAAAATTTCCTTTAGAAAATATCACGGACACACCTTTAGAAATTGATATTCTCCAAGAAGATAAAAAGCGAGAACTACTTTATATTATCCTCCAGAAATTTTTTCAGCAGTTGGATGAAATTCGGACTTTTAATTTTAATAAAAATCAAATATTTAATTTAAAAGAGCAGATTTTACTAGATTTATGGCAATTTAGTATCACAGAATTTTTTGGTAATTACTACCGTATTAGTTTGGATAAACAAGAGATAAACCTAGTTAAATTCTTATTAGATAAAACCACAGATTTACAAAAAGAAATAATTAATAAAGTCCCTTTTTTCTTGGATTTTTTATCTTATCTGCTACTATTCACAGATTTATATATTGATAATACTTGTTGTCCCTTTGGTAGTAAAGAAGCTCAATCTCAAGCATTATTAATTTTAGAAAATTTATTGATTCATATAGCTAATAATGTAATTCAACCATTATTAAATTATTTAGCAGACGTTGAAACAATCAAACAAAACTTTTATCACAGACAAATGATTTCTACTAGAGAAATTGAAAGATTTAGAAATAACTTATCTTGGAAATATAGATTAAATCAATATATAACTGAAGCTCAAAAAATTTTTGAAAGTCGTTATGAGTTATTTGTTTTTGCACCTCGTGGTATTGCTAAAATATCAATTTATGCTCCTCGTAACCAAGAATTAGCGGAACTTTCTGGTATTCCTCTAGGAGTGACATTAATGCTAGAATTTCGAGATGCTATTGCTCCACGTTTACAATCATTATTAGGGTTTTTAGGAACTGGAATTGTTTTCGTGCTGACCCAAGTTATTGGCCGGAGTTTAGGTTTGGTTGGGAGGGGTATTTTACAAGGAATTGGTAGCGTTTCCTTGACGGAAAAAGCACAACGGAAAAATAAAAATAGAGAATAAGCTGAAAAATACAGCAGTTCCCGATCTTATGAAGTACAAATATTAATAATAAAACTCTTGTGGTGCGGGCATACTTCGGCAAACTCAGTACAAGTCTTGCCCGCACAAGGTGTACCTCATAACACTCTTGTAGTGCTGTAATAATAAAACTCTTGTGGTGCGGGCATCTTGCCCGCACAAGGTGTACCTCATAACACTCTTGTAGTGCTGTAATAATAAAACTCTTGTGGTGCGGGCATCTTGCCCGCACAAGGTGTACCTCATAACACTCTTGTAGTGCTGTAATAATAAAACTCTTGTGGTGCGGGCATCTTGCCCGCACAAGGTGTACCTCATAACACTCTTGTAGTGCTGTAATAATAAAACTCTTGTGGTGCGGGCATCTTGCCCGCACAAGGTGTACCTCACTCAAAGCTACTTGCTGTAAGCTGTACTGCATTGAATTTGTATAATTAAAGCTAATTTTTATACTTATAATTATATTAATAATAATAATAGCGGGCAGGACTTGTACTGAGCTTGTCGTTCCCGTAGCGTGGCGTTAGCCATAGTATGCCCGCACCACAAGATTTATACATATTACGATTGTACAATTTAGTTTTGTAACAGCTTATAAATTCCAATCACGACGAAAATTAAAGAAACTTGCTAATAATTCTTGAAAAGCATGGTTTTTATTAATTCTGTGTCTATGCCATTCTCGTGCTGTTTCGATGAGAATTTCTGATAAACTGGGATAAATGGGTGATAATTTTGCTAAATGCTGAATTTTAATATTTTGGGTTATTGCTAAACTAATTATATTAATTAATTCTGCTGCTGCTATTCCTAAAATAGAACATCCCAATATTTTACCATTTTTAAAAACTATTAATTTACAAATTCCTGTAATTTGTCCTTGAACTTGTGCGCTTGTAGCTGTTTTAAAATATTGTTTGAAAACTAAAACTTGATTTTGAGAATATTGACTTTTTGCTTGAATTTCCGTTAAACCAATTTGTGCTACCCTGGGATAAGTATAGATTCCCCAAGGAACACAGTGATAATTAACTTTTACTCTCGGAAAAAATAAAGCATTTTTTATGGCAATATTAGCCTCATAACTACTAAGATTCTGAATATTATAACCACCAATTACATCACCACAAGCATAAATACGATGATTTGTCGTTTGCAATTTTTCATTGACAACTAAGCGGTGTTGATGATATTTTATTCCCACTGCGGACAGGTTGAGATATTCTAAGTTTGGTTGTTGTCCGGTAGCAATGAAAATTTCATCAGTTTCCATAGCTTGATTTCCTGCTTGTACCCATTTTTGATTATCTATATGTCGAACTTGGGTTACTTTTGTTTGTGTTAAAACACGCACACCATTAACTTCTAATTGTGCTATTAGTAATTGATTTATTTCTGGGTCAAGAAGGGGAACAATACTCGATTTTTTAACTATTAAGGTAATATTACAACCAAACTGGGCTAAAACTTGGGCAATTTCTATACTTTGGGGAATACCACCAAGAATTACCCAATTTTTAGGTAATGTTGTTTTTTCTAAATAATCCCAAATATTAGTTAAAGTCAGATATTCAATAGTATCTAATCCAGGAATATTAGGAATTAAAGGACGTGAACCATTAGCGAGTAAGTAAGTCCGACTATACAACCGTCTTTCATTAACTATCAAACTCAAGGGAGAAGATTGAAATTGACCATTACCAACAATAATATCAACTCCTTGAGCTGCTAAATTAGCAAGGGAATTGATTTGAGTAAGATTTTTTGAAACAGAAATAGCATAAAACAAAGCCTTTTTCCAGTTAAGAGATATTGTGTTTAGGTTAATATTTGTTTCGTCAATTCCTAGATTTTCTAAATTACGATATTGTTGAGTAATTTTACTAATTTCATTCAGTACATATTGATGATTAAAATAGTAGTTATGAGAAAAATTATCGCTGACAATTAAAGCCACTTTTGCATTTAACCCAGTAGCATCTAAAGCGGCTTGGTATGCAGCAATAGTGTCACCAAGAATAACTATATCATAATCAATATTGGTCATTAGTTAATTGTCCAATCTTTTCAGGGCTGTTAATAAGCGTTGGTGATCAGATTCAGAACGGACAGCGACGCGGAAAAAACGATCACCCAACTCTTGAAAACTTAAACAATCACGAATTAAAATCTGGTGTTGCTGAAGTAATTTTTTTTGTAACTGGGAAGTAGACTGCTGACATTCTACCAATAGGTAGTTAGCAGCCCCTTCTAGGGGGGTGAAACCAGGAATTGAGGCTAACCCTTGGAATAGTTGATTTCTCGCATCTGGTAGCCATTTCCAGGTGCGATTTTGAAATTCTCTATCTTCAAGAGCCGCGATCGCTGCTTTGGCTGCTAAAATATTTACAGGCCAGGGATCTCGCCATGATTGCCATTTTGCTAAACGCTGGGGGTGAGCGATAGCATAACCTAATCTTAAACCTGCTAGACTGTAGAATTTAGTAAGCGATCGTAAAATCACCAAATTATCATATTCTTGCACCAATTCAATCAGACTTTGTTCCTCATCAGGGGGTAAAAAGTCCATAAAAGCCTCATCCACCACCACCAAAGCAAACCGTTTTAAATACGGTAGGATAGAGTCCCGTGAAAATAACTTTCCCGTCGGGTTATGAGGATTATTCAGGAGTAACCCATATTCCGAGGTTATAAATCTGAAATCTGGAAACAGAGAAAAATTCTCCTGCTTAGGTATAGCCTTTGTCCCCGTTCCCAAATCCAGAGGAAACTCCAGCACTTTAGCATTATAAGCCGCCAGAGTGCGGTAATAATCCCCAAAAGCCGGAGTTAGTATAACAGTTGCTGCTAATTGCGCTAATTCTCTACCAACCAGAGTTAATAATTCTGCTGAACCATTACCTGGCAAAATCCAATCAGCAGCTATTTGATGAAAGTGACCCAGAGCCAGTCTGAGTTCACTATATTCCGGGTCAGGATAATGCCTGAGATTACCCAGTTGGGACATAATGGCTGCAAGGACGCTGCTGGGCGGTCCCAACGGGCTGATGCTGGCAGAAAAATCCACAATAGCATCAGGGGAACAGTCAGCTAACGCCGCCGCCCAGGCTAAATTTCCCCCGTGTGCTGGTTGTGGCATCAAAAATACTCTCCCTACAACAAAACTTACTCTTTTGGGGGTGCTACCCTTTCTCTAAACTGTTTTCCAGCGGAGAAAGCGGGAACTCTGGTAGCGGGAATTTCCATTTTTTCGTTCGTTTTGGGGTTACGTCCCTCACGGGCTTTGCGTTCCCGTGATTCAAAAGAACCAAATCCCACTAATGTAACCTTATCACCAGAAGAAACCGCTTCCACAATGGTTTCTATGGCAGCAGTTAAAACAGCATCAGCCTGTTTCTTGGTAACGTTAGCTTTTTCCGCCACTGCGTCAATTAATTCGCCTTTGTTCATATCAGACTCCTAAAGTTTTACCAGATATTCTTTCAAGATGCACCCTTTCGCATCTTTACGTAAATCTCTGCTTGTACAAATACAAAAATCGTTCCTGGAGAGTATTTACACTCAAAACCGCCGTAAATCCCATTGACTCGACTTTTCAATGAATCATTCTAAGGTGTTGTCGCCCGAAGTGGATAGGTGAAACTATTAATTTATATAGATTTCAGGATTTTTTGTGTTTTTAACCTCTTTTTTGTAGTTAAAACACCCTATTTTCATGAATAAATACTTAGTGGTGCTATTCCTTAGTCCTTGGTGCTTGGGAAACACCTTCTCCCTCTCCTCCTCTTCGTCCCCTACTCCCTTCGTTTTTCTCAACTCTTCCCAGGTTAACTTTTTCTCCTCTATAGGAATAATTCTCAGGAAATCAGCCCAAACACTTATGTTTACATATTGATATTTGATCAAACTCTTGTGGGGTGGGCATCTTGCCCGCCCTATAACCCACATTCCGCACCCTGAACTGTCACAGATCAAAAAAGCAGAGATAGTAGTACATAATAACTAACGATCAATTAAAGAGAAATAAGCTTAATGAGAATACATATCATTAAAA
>NZ_JACJQS010000051.1:0-23160 GCF_014696755.1 Anabaena sp. FACHB-1391
TGTGGAATCTAGACACAGGTAAGGAAATTCGCACCCTCACTGGGCATAGTAATTGGGTCTTCAGCGTCAGTTTTAGCCCAGACGGCAGGACTTTGGCTTCTGGTAGTGGTGACAAGACAATTAAACTGTGGAATCTAGACACAGGTAAGGAAATTCGCACCCTCTCTGGGCATACTGATACTGTCTGGAGCGTCAGTTTTAGCCCGGACGGCAAGACTTTAGCTTCTGGTAGTGGTGACCAGACAATTAAACTGTGGAATCTAGACACAGGTAAGGAAATTCGCACCCTCTCTGGGCATAGTAATTGGGTCTACAGCGTCAGTTTTAGCCCGGACGGCAAGACTTTAGCTTCTGGTAGTGATGACAAGACAATCAAACTGTGGAATCTAGACACAGGTAAGGAAATTCGCACCCTCACTGGGCATAGTAATTGGGTCTTCAGCGTCAGTTTTAGCCCAGACGGCAGGACTTTGGCTTCTGGTAGTGGTGACCAGACAATCAAACTGTGGAATCGAGATTTCTGGAATCTAAATTTAGACTCTTTAATGGTTCGTAATTGCGATTGGATACGAAACTATTTACAAAATAATCTTACAGTTAGCAAAAGTGATAGAAATTTATGCAACGGCATTGGTACTCAAAAGTAAAGTAAAGTTTTTTGGTTCTACCGCTTCCCTTATGGAGAAGAATATGAATTTAATTTTTGTAGGTTGGGTAGAACGAAGACCAAACCCAACATTAGGGGTAGGATAGCAAGGGGTGTTGGGTTTCGTCCCTCAACCCAAGCTACAATAAATATTATTTTACATAAAGGGAACGGTAGAGCCAGTTTTTTTAATTCAATTTATTTATGAAAAAGTCTTTCAGTCTTTCCTTCCCAAGCGGACAAACAGCAGACGCGGTTCAAGTTGATGACTTTGTAAATTTGCCCACTGCCCTCCATGACCTCGGCTTTCAAGGTTCCCGTCCTTTGCTAGTATTAGTAGGTGGTGCAAGTAAGGTGAGTGAAGCTGACCTAGTCCGTCTCCGTTTGTTGTTTGTAGAAATCATAGCTCCCCTAGTTGAAGAGTTGAATGCTGATGTTGTTGACGGCGGTACTAATGCTGGTGTAATGAAAATGATGGGTCAGGCTCGTAGGGATATCAATGGGACATTTTCTTTAATTGGTGTCGCAGCAGTGGGGACAGTAACATTACCTAATGCAGTCCCCACATCTTCCAATACAGAAGCCTTAGAACCTCACCATAGTCATTTTGTCTTAGTTCCTGGTTTTAATTGGGGTGATGAGTCCCCTTGGCAGGCCAGAGTAGCAAGTTTACTTGCTAAGGAAGCACCATCAGTAACATTACTAATCAATGGGGGGGAGATTGCTTTAGTAGATGTGATGCAAAATTTAAAAGTTGGTCGGACAATAGTTGTAATTGCTGGTAGCGGTCGGCTTGCGGACGAAATTGCTTTTGCCAGAAACCATCCAGAGTCTGAAGCACGGGAAAAGGTCGCAGAGGTGGCAGGGCAAAGTAATCTGTTATTATTTGATCTATCACAACCAATGTCAGAATTAGCGAAGCTATTGAGACAGCAGTTGACAAAGTGATTAAGACATTAATGAATATACATATCCGAGAATTAAATATGCGTTTTCTAGAACCCTTGTAGAGACGTTCCATGGAACGTTTCTACTTTCTAGGAGATGTCTAATAATTAAACCTTCTACACTTCCGGCTTTTTTTCTTCTTTTTGCTTTTTAGTTTCTTGGGTGACTTTGGTGAGATAAACTTCTACATCACTCTGAATGATATTTTCCACATTCGCGGCAAAATTTTTAAAAGCCTCCTCATGAGTTTTGTAACTGGCATAGGAACCGCTGAGTTCCATCAATTCCCAACCTTCTCCTTTGAGAATTTCCGTTGTCCGCCGATAGTGTCGCCAACGTTCTCCATAATGAAAAAACTCCTCAACCGAGGAACTGATAGCTACCATTCCCGATAAGGCAATTGTAAAACCTTTCAGATATGAATCTAGGGCTTTATTATTAATATTTAAACTTATTAATATGGGAACAATTACACCTCCAATAATTGTTGTTAATCGCAGTTGATAATAGCGTTGACGGGCATCATTAGCCCGTCCTTCCATCCACAAAATCTGGTCTAACCAGCGAGACTTTAGATAATGCTTTTGTCTATCATTAAGTTCCAGAGTCTCAAATAAATTAATAAACTCTTGTTTTAATAATTGGGAATAAGAATCTTTTTTTGCCACAACTCACTCCTTAAATAGTAGTAATTACACACAAAAATAAAGCCTCAGTCCACTCCACCACGGCCCCATAAGTATCTCCTGTATGTCCACCTAACTTATAATTAAACCAAGCTGGGGTAACAACAGAAATCACACTCCCAGATAAAACCATCCCCACAGCTAAAACTAAATTATGGGGATTGATTACCCAAACAACACCACTTAAACCAATTAACAAAAACCAACTGGGAAATAAATCAAAATAAGAACGAATGGCTTGTTTATGAAATGCACCCTTACCAGTAGGCTTCAGATAAGGATATTGACAAATAGCTATTTGTTGTCCCCAACGTCCCCACCCACAAGCAGCCATGAAGACTAAATAATGGTTTTCAGCTATATCTGTTAAAGCAGTTATTTTCAAAATAATAATCATTATAGCGGAAATTGCCCCAAATGCACCGGTAGCACTATCCATCATGACCTGTAACCGCCGTTGAGGATCACCCACTGCTAAACCATCCGCTGTATCCATTGCTCCATCTAAATGTAATCCTCCGGTAATTGCTATCCATGCACCCACTACCAAAGCATTACGGGTTAGCATGGGAATACCCAAATAATTCATACCTACATCTAACCCACCTAAAATACCACCAATCATTAACCCAATTACTGGCGCGAAACAAGCAACCTTTTGGAAGTTTAAATTTTGCACATTAGGTAGGGGAATAGCGGTATAGAAAATGACAGCCGCAACTAAATTTAAGAATTGCTGTTGCCACCAGCGTAATATCTTAGCCAAAACACTTGAATTATTGATGAGTATTAAGTTTGATAAATGTTCTGATCATCAATTACTCCCAGACAGATAATTTATCACAGATGACCAGACGTGGCTTCTCAATTTGATTTTATTGACAAAAACCCCACAAACTGCATCAAGTAGTCGAGAAAATGTTAAGTTGGTGGATAAATTTAGCGAAACCGTATTTTTGTCTTGAGTGCCAATTTTTCTTTTGAATGTCTCGCTACCTGTAGCCAGACCAAAGCCAGGGCTGGAATATTTTCTACTCCCCACGGACCAGTAGAAACGCCCAGGTTTATGCCTGTGGGAACATTAGCTAATGTGAAAACTATCACCCCTGCCCAATTGGCCGCAACGGGAGCGCAAATGGTTTTGGCTAATACCTATCATTTACATCTCCAGCCGGGAGAGGCTATTGTTGCGGGTGGTGGTGGGTTACATAAGTTTATGGGTTGGCCAGGTCCCATGCTCACGGACTCCGGTGGATTTCAGGTTTTTAGTTTGAGCGAGATGCGGAAAATTACGGAAGAAGGTGTAACTTTTCGCTCGCCTCATGATGGGCAAATGATTAAATTAACCCCAGAACGCTCTATTGAAATTCAGAATATTCTGGGGGCGGATGTGATCATGGCTTTTGATGAATGTCCCCCTTATCCGGCTACTCGTCAGGAAGTGGAAGCCGCTACTGACCGTACCTATCGCTGGCTAAAACGCTCTATATCAGCCCATCAACGCCAGGATCAGGCATTGTTTCCCATTGTCCAAGGGGGAGTATATTTAGATTTACGCGCCCGTGCTGCTGCGGAATTGGCGCAGTTGGATATGCCTGGATATGCCATTGGTGGTGTCAGTGTGGGTGAACCTACGGATTTAATGGCGCAAATTGTCCAAACTACAGCCCCGTTGTTACCTGTGAATAAACCCCGTTATTTAATGGGTGTGGGAACTTATCGAGAAATGGCAATTGCGATCGCTTCTGGGGTAGATTTATTTGATTGTGTGATTCCTACTAGATGGGCTAGACATGGTACAGCTATTGTCGACGGTGAACGTTGGAATCTGAAAAACGCTAAGTTTCGTGAAGATTTTACCCCACTGGATACAAATTGCCCTTGTTACACTTGTGAAAATTTCAGTCGTGCTTATATATCTCATTTGGTGCGATCGCAGGAAATATTAGCTTATACTTTGTTGACTATTCATAACATCACTGAATTGATTCGCTTTACTCAAAAGATTCGAGCTTCAATATTAAGCGATCGCTTTATAACAGATTTTGGTCATTGGTTGCAACATGATGCTATTGATTTAGAAAAAACTGAGGACTAATCATGATCATAAATTCTGTAATCAATCCAAAATCTAAAATCTAAAATCCAAAATCGGATTACCAAACCATGTTAAAATGTGTATCGCATATAAAAGCTGTATTTGATTATTAGGTGGATTTAAACAAACATGGAAGCAGCACTATTACTAGCAAAACTGCCTGAAGCTTACCAAATCTTCGACCCCTTGGTAGATGTTTTACCTGTTATTCCCGTTTTCTTCTTGTTACTTGCATTTGTTTGGCAAGCAGCAGTCGGTTTCAGATAACTTACCCATCTGCAATTTTCTGGACAGGTAATGCACACCTGTCCTATTTTTTTGTTTTTTTGCATGAAATTAATATTTCTTAATATTTTGCAATAAATCAATATAATTAATCCAGTCGCATACTAAATCACCAGGAATACACTATGGGAAACATCAAATTTGTCAAAGAGAATAAAGAAATAGTGGCCGCAAACGGCGCTAATCTCCGACTCAAAGCCGTAGAAAATGGGATTGATATTTATACATTTCTCAGTAAAATCACTAATTGCGGTGGTGCGGGACAATGTACTACTTGTGTTGTCCAAATTACCGAAGGACTAGAAAACCTTTCTCCCCGCACAGATTTAGAAAACCGCAAATTCAAAAATAAGCCTGATAATTATCGTCTAGCTTGTCAAACGCTAGTTAATGGACCTGTTAGCGTCATCACCAAACCCTAAGTTAAATCGGTAGTTAGCAAACGTTTATATATAAAAACAGCCCACTTATGTGGGTTTTAATTTTTATTTGTTCCAGGTCTGCGGATTTTAGTTGTTTAGCTGGAGATTCTAGTCCCCGGTTGTCTATTTGAGTTTAAGAAAATTGGCTTCACTTTGTCATCTGTGATGCTATTGTAGAGTAGTTGAATAGAAAAATTACACAAAAGGCTATTTTCCTATGCAAGTTAATGATTTGGGTTTCATAGCGAGCATTTTGTTCGTACTAGTACCTGCTGTTTTTTTAATCATGCTTTACATCCAAACTGGAAGCCGTGAAGGCAATTAACTAGTTAACGGTTAACGTCAGTAAATTGCCAGTTACATTGGGTAGGGTGGGTCAGAACCTAATGGCTTGGGTGACCTAGCCATAAATTAGTTTCAATTAGTTTCAATTAGTTTCAACTTCCCTCAACCGCCCTTTGAAAATTTCGTTCCCAGTCTCAGACTGGGAATACTCATTATCTACTCACAGAAACTGGTACAGGAATTTCTATGTGAGGATATAATGGAAAGCGATCGCACAAGGCCGCGACTCGTCTTAAACAATCCGCAGTTACTATTTCTGAATCTGGAGAAAGTAACCGATCTGCAATAATATTACCAATTTCGGTAAATTCTGCCACACCTAAACCCCTGGTAGTCATGGCGGGAGAACCTAATCTTAAACCACTGGTAACAAAAGGTGATTTAGTATCAAAGGGAACTGTATTCTTGTTGGCGGTGATATTCACGCTGCTGACTAGCTGATCTCCTTTTTTACCAGTCATGTCAATACAACGTAAATCTACTAACATTAAATGATTATCTGTGCCATCAGATACTAACTTAAAGCCTCTGTTTTGCAGTTGGGTAGCTAAAGCGCGGGCGTTTTCAACTACTTGGGCAGAATATTGTGTAAACTCAGGTTTAAGAGCTTCACCAAATGCTACGGCTTTACCAGCAATGACGTGTTCTAAAGGTCCCCCTTGAGTTCCTGGGAAAACTGATTTATCCAGCTTTTCTCCCAATTCTGGATCACGAGTCAAAATCAAGCCGCCACGGGGTCCACGTAAGGTTTTATGGGTTGTGGTGGTGACGACATCACAATAAGGTAGGGGGTTAGGATGATGGCCTGTAGCGACTAAACCCGCAATATGAGCAATATCAGCGAGTAAATAAGCGCCAACTTCATCAGCAATACTGCGGAATTTTGCAAAGTCAATAATCCGGGGATAGGCTGAATAACCACAAATTAACAGTTTAGGCCGTTCTTTAATAGCTAAATCCCGAATTTGATCATAGTCTAATTGTTCGGTTTCTTTACTTACGCCATAATGACGAACTTCAAACCATTTACCAGAAACATTCACGGGTGAACCGTGGGTAAGATGTCCCCCGTGAGACAAGTCCATACCCATAATTGTGTCTCCCGGTTTTAACAATGTCAGAAAAACGGCAAAATTAGCTTGCGCCCCAGAGTGAGGTTGGACATTGGCATGGGCAGCACCAAATAACAGTTTAGCTCGGTCAATGGCTATTTGTTCAATTTTGTCAACAAATTCGCAACCACCATAATAACGTTTACCTGGGAGTCCTTCTGCGTATTTATTGGTTAATACTGAACCTTGGGCAGCTAAAACAGCAGCGGAGGTGAAGTTTTCACTGGCAATTAATTCTAAGTGATCACGTTGTCGCTGTAGTTCTTGATTAATTAGTTCGTTAATGATAGGGTCGGAGTTTTTTAAGAGGTCTGAGTTAGTTTTGGTCACTTTGATTATCCTTAGGGAATTTGTTATGGAATTTGACGAAAATCGAAATCACGGTTAAACCTAAGCTGTTACGCCTCTAAATTTGATCATCCTTATCTGGCTAGATGTTGTGGTGCGGGCATCTTGCCCACTAGAATCATACAAATTAAATGCAGTACAGCAAAGTTACTGGGCAACCTGTCTATAATCAGAATTTAGGCTGAAAATATTTAGAGAACTAGAAATGTGATCATATAGGAATTATTGATTTTAGTAAATGTGGTGATCTAAATTTATGTATTTTTTGGTACTCAATTTAACATAAATTTCACACATCTAAGATACAATCAAATCAAGTACATTTAGCAGCCTTCTCAGGTTGCCAGAATTTTTTCCTCAATCATTTCCTAAATCATTCATATAAATTTTTCCTAATTATAACAAAAAGGGATTTAGATGTTAGTTATTTTCACCGATAATCAAATCCTTAGCCCAGAAACAGTTTGTCAGTCTTGTTTATTGGCAAATGGTAAGGGACAACCTCGCTGGAGTGGGGGAAAACTGCGCTGTGGTCAAGCAATTAATAATTTTACCCAACAACAGCCAGATCAATATGAGTGTATGATGGGTTTTCGGGTTGCCAATATAGAATGATTGGATTGTTATCAAGATCAAGCATCTGCGTTATCCTAAGCTCAATAGCTGTTGAAATTTATTCATAGGAGAATATAAAATGTCTTGGCGCGGGTCTACAACTTTCCCTGATCGAATTTTCGCTTGTTTACCTTATTTATTGCCTTTAATTGAGGTGTTTGCCTTCGGTCAGTTCTTTCTGAGTGATTTTCCACTGCTGGGACGGATATTTTTACCGCTTTTACCTCTGTTAAGAATTTACTATGGTGTTCGCTATGCAGAAATCATTATTTTCTTTGCCTTGTGGCTTTTAGTGGTGAGAAACGAGAAACTTAGTCATTTTATTCGTTTCAATACCATGCAAGCTATTATTTTAGATATTGTGATCTTTTTATGTGACATTTTGACTGATATTGTCAAATTAGTTCCTGGTAGTGGATTTGCTATGCAAACACTCTATACAACCATTTTTATGGGAATAGTAGCAGCGGTTGTTTATTCCGTTGCTCAGTCATTAATGGGCAAGTATGCGGAAATTCCGGCGATTTCCGATGCTGTTTATATGCAGGTACGCTAAAGATTAACTGCGGATAACTGTGTTTTCTAGGCGACCAATACCTTCTATTTCTATACAGATGCGATCGCCTATTTGCAAAGACCCTACTCCCATAGGCGTACCAGTTAATACTATATCACCAGGTAATAAAGTCATCACTTGACTGATATAAGACACCAAAAAATCTGGGGAAAATACCATTTGATCAATACAAGCAGATTGGACGGGATGGGGATGATCATTCAAAAAAGTCTGTAATTTAGCTCCTGGGTTTAATTCTCGGACAATCCAAGGACCTAGAGGACAAAAAGTATCAAAACCTTTAGCTCTTGTCCATTGGTGGTCTTTTTGTTGTAAATCCCTGGCTGTGACATCATTGGCAATGGTGTAACCCCAGATTTTACTTTGGGCTTGGTCTGGGGTACAATTAGTTGTGCGATCGCCAATCACAAGGGCCAACTCTCCTTCATAATCCACCCTTTGAGATTGGTGGGGATATTTAATTTCTCTATCTGACGCAATTACAGATGTAGGCGGTTTCAAAAATATAAGCGGTTCAGCGGGTACTGATGTTCCCATTTCCGCTGCGTGATCAACATAATTCCTGCCCACGGCGACAATTTTTGTTGGCGCGCAGGGAGCTAGAATTGTATAACAATTGGCTTCTAGGGTTAAATCCATAGGTTTACCATGCAACCAGGGTGGAGCGTCTAGGACTTCCACGTTCTGGGATAACTGGAGCAACCCATAATAAATTTTACCTTCTTGACTTTGAACTCGCACATATCGCTGCGCCATAACCTGAATAAATATCCTTAAATATGCTTTATTAAACCAGGATTTGACTAATGATTGTCATTGAAAACTGGTTATATTATAAGATAAATACGGAAAACCTCCTAAATTTACTCCAAAAATAAAGTTTAGCAGGAAAGGAATACTGGGGAAAATTGTGCTAACATGGAATAGCTAAAAAATTGTCAAAATTCCTTGTTGTTTGAGACGTTGATCAATAAAAGTATCGCTAACAGCAATATTTGTATGAATTAACACTTCTTCAGCCATTTTGTCCAAAAGGTGAATTAACGAATATGACCACAGTTTACGAAACGATGTACATTCTGCGTCCTGATTTGGGAGATGAGCAAATAGTACAACAAATTGCCAAATATGAAAACTTGATTCGGGAAAACGGTGCTGAGAATATTGAAATTCAAAACCGTGGTAAACGTCGTCTGGCTTATGAAATTAAAAAGCATCGTGATGGCGTTTATGTGCAAATGAATTATACAGGACCTGGAACTGCGATCGCTATTATGGAACGCGCTATGAGATTAAGCGAAGAAGTAATTCGCTATATGACAGTTAAACAAGAAGTTCCCAAGCAGAAAGTAGAAGCAGAAGCAGCAGCCTAATAACAACATTTTTTAGGTGAAAAGTATCAGCCGTTCACCTACCTATTCAGTAGGTGATGGGGTGAAAAGATAGATATATTTTGGTAGTTTCAGTAAACTGGAAAAGAAGGGTCTTTTTAGACAACGTGAATGTTAATATCACAGTTATACATAAGAGGTATAAGTGACTGTGAGCCAATCTGATATACCAAACATTCCAGAACTGTCTACCGAAATATCCCGGTTGCGGGAAGAGTTACAACTGCGAGATCAATTAGTAGAGCAGTTATCTCAAGAACTATTGGGGCTAGTTAAGGGTAACATTAATTTTACACCACCACAATCCGAACCAGGAATAGACTTGAGTCAATTGCAGGTGCTAAGAGATCAACTGCAATCTGTGGAAGAGCAGGTGAGATGCTACGAAGAGGAAATTAGGACTCGTGATACCGAAATTTATCAACTACGACAGTCAGTGCAAAAGCTAACTGATCAAAGTAAAATGTTAGAGCAGGTAATAGAGGAATTACCCCAAATTTACCGCCGTAAGTTTGAGGAACGCATAAAACCAGTGCGGGATCAGGTAGTCATATTACAAAAGGAAAATCGCCAATTACAAGCCGAATTGCAAAGTGTGAGTTATCGTTTAGCACTGAAAAACCGCCACACAAATCATGGTGGTATTGATTTACCTACTTTTCCTCGTTTATAAATTGTAACAGATAATATATCTGCTCCTCAAAACACCTAAAATTTGTGCCTGTATTTTCCTCGTCAAAACTTTTATGCCGCAGTATTTATAATTTTGGATACTGCGGTTTATAAGTATTGATGAGGGAAATCCTAAAAATTAGCTGGCTAATAATAGCTGCTGATCTTCAACAGGAGTAAAAATATCTTCATAACTTGGGAAAATTTCAAATACTGAATCAAGTTGGGTAAGTTCCAAAATCAACTTCACAGGGGCTTTGACATTGCAAAGAACTAACCGACAACCACTTTGACGCGCCGTGGTCAGACCTTTGACAAGGGGAACTAATCCAGAACTATCCATAAAATCTACATCTGCTAAATCTATAACCCAAAGTTGATGGACTTGAGGTTTAATTTGGTCCATCTGTTCACTCAAGTTCATACCACTGTCTAGGTCTATACTACCTTGGGGTTTGAACAAAATCACTTGGCGTTCTTGTGTAAGAGTCATAAATTTAACCGAGTATTTGAAAGACTATGAGAGAGAAGACTGACATTAATACTGTTTATAATTCAACCGCAAAATGACCATTTTCGCAAATTTATGTGCATTAACAGCAACGCGGTCGAGAAAATTTTCTCAGTATTTATATCGTATAATTTGTTGATATGTTTTTCTAGTATAAGCATAATTTTTTCCTAATTTCGGTAACAAACTTATCATTATTTAAATAATTTGATTTAAATAGTTTGACACTCTCACCAAAAACAAGCAAAGATATGGTATTGGTAAAAATTTGTAAACTCGGTGGTAGCGGATGTCTTTTGAGCTAATTTCACTAGAAAACATCCAAGAAATTGCTCATAATTATGGTTATTTAGCGATTTTTTTGGGAATATTGCTAGAAAATTTGGGTATTCCTCTCCCTGGGGAAACCGTAACCATTGTTGGTGGTTTTTTGGCTGGTAGCAATGAATTAAATTATTGGCTGGTTCTTGGTAATGCGGTTGGAGGGGCTGTAATTGGTGGTAATTGCGGCTATTGGATAGGTAGAGTGGGTGGTTGGCCTTTTCTGCTACAAGCTGGGAAGATTTTCCGCATTTCAGAGGTACGACTGTTGAGTATTAAGGAGCAATTTACGGAAAACGCGGCTAAAGCTGTATTTTTTGGGCGATTTTTTGCCTTATTGCGAATTTTTGCTTCACCACTGGCAGGTATAGCAGAAATGCCCTTTGGTAAATTCCTCATTTATAATGTAGCTGGGGCGACTGCGTGGGGTGGTGTCATGGTGACTTTAGCTTTTTTTGCGGGGAGAATTATTTCTCTAGAACAATTGGTGGCCTGGGTAAGTAAATTTGCAATTTTGGCGTTACTTATCCTAATTGCTGTGATTATTGTCCCAATTTGGTTGGAGTCCCGCGAAGTGAAGCAGCAAACGGAAGAGTAAAGGATTAATGGTCAGGTTAAGCAGGTATTTTACCTGCTTGACTATACTAAATTGGTGATGAGTAAAATAGTTAATTATTCCCTACACCCTACACACTATATGTTACTACTTATTACCTTGCGCCCAAATGCGGGTAGGTAAACCCCAAACGTAAATAAAACCTTCCGCAGCTTTGTGATCAAATTGATCTTCAGCGCCATAAGTTGCTAAATCAGGGGTATATAGTGTATTATCGCTCCAACGCCCCACAATTATGGCATTACCTTTAAATAGCTTTAACCGCACTACACCAGAAACTCTTTCTTGTGTTTGTTGAATAAAAGCATCTAAAGCAGCTTTGAGAGGACTATACCAAAGTCCGTTATATACTAGTTTAGTGTAGGTTTCTTCTATGCCTCGCTTGTATTGGGTGACATCTGCTGTTAAAGTGAGACTTTCTAAGTCACGGTGAGCATTAATTAAAACTACCATTGCTGGTGATTCGTAAATTTCCCGTGATTTAATCCCGACTAAGCGGTTTTCAATCATGTCAATGCGACCAATACCATGATTTCCCACGATTTTATTGAGTTGTTCAATTAGCTCAACCGGGTTTTTCGCTGTCCCGTTAATGGTGGTAGGAAGTCCTTTTTGGAAGCCAATTTCTAGATATTCCGGCTCGTTGGGAGTATCAGCTATGGCTTTGGTCATTTCGTA
This sequence comes from Anabaena sp. FACHB-1391, assembly GCF_014696755.1. NCBI lineage: Bacteria > Bacillati > Cyanobacteriota > Cyanophyceae > Nostocales > Nostocaceae > Anabaena > Anabaena sp. FACHB-1391. The sequence continues at coordinate 12,272 of NZ_JACJQS010000051.1, forward strand.
GATTTCTTCCGGTGGTTCGTTTGCTGGGTCTTCTAATGTACCAGCTTCAATACTGCGACCAAGTAAGTTTTTATCTATACTGAAGGGAGAGGATTTTTTCACTGGTGCGGGAATACCAAACTTCTCACCATAAGCAATGGTTTGCTCTCGACTCATACCCCATTCCCTGGCTGGTGCTAATATCTTCAAGTTAGGGTTGAGGGCTGCACAGGAAACGTCAAAACGTACTTGGTCGTTGCCTTTGCCCGTACAACCGTGAGCGATCGCATCTGCGCCATATTTAGCAGCCGCTTCTACCAATATCTTAGCAATCAAAGGACGAGCCAGGGCTGTTCCTAAAGGATAGCGGTTTTCATAGAGGGCGTTAGCTTGAATTGACGGAAATGCGTAATCTTTAACAAAGATATCCTTAACATCCGCTACTAAAGACTCACTTGCACCTGATTTCAGGGCTTTTTCTCGAACTGGTTCTAATTCATCTCCCTGGCCTAAATCTGCTGCTAGGGTAATTATCTCTTCTACTCCCCACTCTTGCTTTAAGTAGGGAATACAAACGGAAGTATCAACTCCACCAGAATATGCTAAAATAACTTTTTTGGCGCGACCCATGAATTTCTCCACTCAGGAAAACAAAGAATGAGTCATTATTATATCTGACTTACCTAGCGTATATTTTTTTTGTGCAACGGTAACTTTGCTATATTTGTCTGATTCTCAATACAAGCAATAGTATTTTAGGTAAAACTGTGTTTTTGAGTATTGTTATTCCCACTTATAATCGCTTACCAATTTTAGAAAAGTGTCTCCGCGCTTTAGAAGTACAGCAGTTAAGCAACGAGAATCACATAGAAGGTTATGAAGTCGTATTGGTAGATGATGGTTCTAATGATGGTACTTTGAATTGGTTAGAATTACATAAAGACGAATTTTCTCATGTCCGCTGCTTTGAACAGAATCATGCAGGACCGGCTGCTGCGCGAAATTTAGGGGTAGAAAAAGCCTGTGGTGATACAATTATTTTTATTGATAGTGATTTAGTGGTTTTACCGAATTTCCTCCAAGCTCATACAAATGCTTTGATACAAGGAAAAGAGAAATTAGGAAGCGACAGCTTTTTTACCTATGGTGCTGTAATTAATACTTGTAATTTTACCAATCCCACCGCAGAGCCTTATAAAATCACAGATTTTTCCGCTGCTTTCTTTGCTACGGGTAATGTCGCTATTCCCAAACATTGGTTAGTGAAAGCCGGGTTATTTGATCATAGTTTTCAACTCTATGGTTGGGAAGATCTAGAATTAGGTGTCAGGTTAAAAAATCTGGGTTTAAAACTAATTAAATGTCCCGAAGCTGTTGGTTATCATTGGCATCCACCATTTAGTTTACAACAAATTCCTAAGTTAATTGATCAGGAAATTCAACGGGGCAGAATGGGAGTTTTATTTTATCAAAAACATCCCACTTGGGAAGTAAAAATGATGATTCAAATGACTTGGTTTCATCGTTTATTATGGGGTATTCTTTCGTTAAATGGCCTTGTAAATGAAAGAACTATGTCTCCCTTTTTACAATGGTTGATTGATTTGGGTAAACCACAACTAGCCTTAGAAGTGGCGCGGATTTTCTTAAATTGGTATAATGTGAAAAGTGTTTATGCAGCTTATGTTGAGATAAAGAGTAAATAAATCAAAGCAGTAGCCCAAGACCTCTTTCCTTCCTGTTTTTACCCTCTTCGTGGTTCATTCATTCTAGAATACACATATTTAATTTTTGTTTAATTTTTGTTTAATTTTTGGAGATGCTTACTGGCCAATATCATATTTTATTAATTTCATCAGACACAATTAGCTGTATGCTTAATGATAGGCAACCTAGTTGTAACTTCACGTAATTAGGCGTAAAGAAACTTAATATTGATCACTCTTTTGCTTGTTGGTATTAGTTTTACTGCTAATTGGTTCATTTATGCCTAAATACTTAACTTGGTTGTTCAGCACGTCAGAAAAAAAACTCTCTGATAGCTTGCGTAGGGCAGCCACGGCTCAATACTAGCAGCAAAAACCACAAAAACCCTCACGACAAAGACGTAAAAATGATTCAAAAAATTTTGTTGGCTGTCTCTGGTTTGGGACACGCAGAAGAAATGCTCAAGAACTTGAAAGAAATGCCTTCATTTCAAGGTGCGAAGGTAACGGTTCTTCACGTTGTTACTCCACAAAGCACTGCTGCTGTCATGACGGATAAATGGGAAGAAGGTGGCAAAATTCTGGCTAAGGCTATTCAGTATTTAAACTTAGATCCCAGCCAAGTTTCTTCTATTTTGCGTCAAGGTGATCCCAAGGATGTGGTTTGTCAAGTCGCGGATGAAATGGATGCTGATTTGATTATTATGGGTTCACGAGGACTGAAGCGGTTACAATCAATTTTATCTAATTCCGTTAGTCAGTACGTTTTTCAATTGTCTTCCCGTCCCATGTTGCTTGTGAAAGATGATATTTATGTCAAAAACATTAAGCGCGTTATGGTGGCAATGGATAATTCTGAGTCTGCCAAAAATTGTTTAAATTTAGCTTTGTTCCTGCTCCGGGGTGTTGTAGGTGGACAATTAATTTTAGCTAATGTTAATACAGATTTAGGTGGCAAATTATCAGGTATTACTGATCTTAAACCAGAAAGAAGTTCTGTATTGGGAATGGCTTTAGCTGAAGCAGAAAGGCAATCTGTAGCAGTACGTTGTGTTACTAGCAGTGGTAAACCGGGGGAAGAAATTTGTCGTTTGGCTAGTGAGTTGAATATAGACTTATTATTAATTGGTTCTCCAGACCGTCGACCATCTATCGCTAAGAGTTTTGTTGATATAGATCGTCTTATAGGCGCGTCTTTATCTGACTATGTTCGTGTTAATGCTACTTGTCCAGTTCTTTTGGCGCGAACTGCTGGTTAGTCCTTGGAGGGACTATCAACTCAGATGTAACTTCTAGCCTGACTGGAGTGGCCATAAACCTGATTTTTGTCTAGTAGGGGCAATTTCATGAATTATCCCTACTTTTGTTCTTTTGTACATAAATCCCCAAAATATCTGATCATTGTTTGTGGTATTTTGTTGAAAATACATACTTCCACCAGTTCATGTCATATTTTCTCATCATTCAAAAACTCTGCTAAACTTGGCACATTTACCCAATTTCCTATATCATGAGATTGGTGGGATAAATCCATGAGTAATTGGGAATAAACCCCTGCTTGCAAAGAAGGTGTAGTTTGTGCATGGTTAGTAATTCCTTTTACCCATTCATCAACAACACGCAACAAAGCGCAAATCCGCCCATCATGATAATATTGAGGAAAGAGAAATTCCTGGGGAATGGCTATTTCTTTTAAAGGTTCACCCGGTTGAGAACTCCAAACCTGAAAGCCATGAATATAGTCTTTTTGATTTTTGCTACCTAAAACCAATGTTCCCTTATCTCCATATACTTCTATCCAATGGGTTCTAGGTGCATGAATAACCGCACTAATACAGACTTGGACAGGTGTACCATCAACCAATTCTAGAGATAATAAACAAGTGTCATCACTATCAACTAATTGTAATTCACCAGTGGCGGGGTTAATTCTTTCAGGAATAGCAGTCATTAAATGAGCGTTTAATTTCCCAACTGCACCGAATAACCAGTTAATATAATCAAAAGCATGAGAACCTAAAGCACCTAATACACCACCACCTTTTTCTTGACTAGAATACCAATTCCAAGGACGAGAAACATCAGCACGAGAAGAACCCAACCAGTCAATTTTAATTAACCGAATATTCCCTACATAATTTCCAGCTAGGAGTTGAGCAAAAAATTGCCATTGGGGAACAAACCGAAATTCAAAATCTACAGTAGCAATTACACCTTGATTTTTTGCTAACTGATATAATTCTTTGGCTTCATTGACATTTAAAGTTACAGGTTTTTCTAATAAAAGGTGTTTACCAGCTTGTAAGACTTCTTTGGCCATTTCATAGTGTAAAAATGGTGGTGTAGAAATACTCACAGCTTCAACAGCAGGTAAAGCCAGAATTTCTCCTAAATTATCACTAGCATCGGGGATATTGTGAGTTTCCGCAATAGTTTTAGCTTGATGAATATCTCGATGATAAACAGCGACAATTTTAGTATTATGATGTGCTTGAAATGCGGGAATGTGTACTTTTTGACCAAATCCTGTACCAACAATTGCTACCCCAATCATATCGAATTTTTTCAAGTTTATTTCAGTTTATTTAATCAATAATTGTAGCAAATAATTGCCTTTTGAGAAACCTCAATGGCGAAAGTTATTAATCTGCTGTTTAATTAACAGGTAAAAACAATTGCCATTAAGTTAGTAAATACAAAATTCTCTCACCTACAGTTGAGGCTGGAGAATTAGTATCTTAATTGGGTAAATCTGCATCTTTATATGCTTTATTGACACGCATAATTTTTGCTCCTAATTGCTGCAACTTCATATCAAGTCGGTCATACCCCCGATCTAAATGTTGCAGTCCTTGAACTGTGGTTGTTCCTGATGCTGCTAACCCTGCTAAAACTAAGGCTGCGGAAGCTCTTAAATCCGTACCTATCACTGGTGCGCCCGATAACATTGGCACGCCGCGAACAAAAGCAGTGTTACCTTTGACACGAATATCTGCCCCCAAACGGTTCAACTCAGAAGCATGACGCAAGCGATTTTCAAACACTGATTCATTAATAATACTATCCCCTGCCGCCAAAGTTAATAAAGCCATAAAAGGCGCTTGCATATCCGTGGGAAAACCGGGATGAGGCAAGGTATCAATATTGATAGCTTTCAGGGTTTTAGCGGGTAAAATCCGTAAACAATCCTCACATTCTTCAACAATTGATACACCTATTTCCTGTAATTTGGCAATGACGGGAATTAAATGCTCAGGTGCAACTGGGGATAGAAGCAATTCAGAGCGTGTAATTGCTCCAGCAATTAAAAATGTTCCAGCCTCAATCCGGTCAGGAATAATGGTATAATCTGTAGAGTGTAATTTAGGCACACCAACTATAGTAATTGTACTTGTTCCCGCACCTTGAATTTTTGCACCCATTGAGTTACAGAAGTTGGCTAAATCTACTACTTCTGGCTCTCTGGCGGAATTTTCTAAGATAGTTTCCCCGTCTGCTAAGGTAGCAGCCATCATTAAGGTTTCCGTCGCTCCGACACTGGGAGTATCTAAGTAGATTTTCGCGCCTCTTAATCTGCCCTTATTTCCAGGAACGTGAGCATGACAAATACCATGTTCAATTTGCACCTCTGCACCCATGGCTTGCAGTCCCCGAACGTGCAAATCTACTGGTCTAGCACCAATGGCACAACCTCCTGGTAAGGGCATCTGTGCTACTCCTAACCGGGCTAAAATCGGACCAATGGCAAAAAAGCTGGCTCGTAGTTGGGTAACAAGTTCATAAGGGGCTTTAGATGTGGTAATTTCACGAGCATCAATATCTAAAATATCACCTTCTCTACTTAAACGTAGTCCTAAAGCTGATAAGACTTGTCTCATGCTATCTACGTCCGCTAACAAAGGAACGTTACGAATGCGACAATCACCGGAACATAGTAAAGTTCCGGCCATGATTACCAGTGCGGAATTCTTTGCTCCGCTAATTTTTACATGACCTGCCAAAGGATATCCACCACAGATTTGCAAGACTGAGGAGTCCACTGCCAATGAGGACTTCACCTCTGGTAAGCTGCTAGAAGAATTAATAAGCCTGCCTCCAAAAAAATACGTAATTATAAAGGTTTGATGTTGGTTTTGATTTTACATTAATAATTCCTCAGCTTGATGAAGCTAGAAAAATTTTTCGCTAAGTTAAGGCTATAAGGTCGTTAGATTTTATCATGCAGTCGGCAAAGTTAACTGGAAAAATGGAGATTGGCGGGAAGGGACAATTTTTTCCGATGACCAAAAATCTGGGATACAAGCCCCGTCCACTTCGGCAAGTGTTACAGTGAGCTTGTCGAACTGCTCAGTGCATCGCTTTTAGGACGGCTTTATGTTAAAATTTGGTCATAGTCGCCTTATGGCATTGGGAGACTTTAAACGGACATGGAGGGACGATAAGACCACTTGTGGCGTGTTCCAGTGAAGTGTCAAGAATCATCGCACCTTCAGGTCGGTGAGTATGTCAATTTTTCTATTCTGCCAATTTTTTTCTTGACAAATACCAACAGTTAAGCGATAATGATAGTCTATGAATAAAATTGAATGTCAGCGGAACTGGCGGAATTGGCAGACGCGCTAGATTCAGGTTCTAGTGCCGCAAGGCTTCCGGGTTCAAGTCCCGGGTTCCGCATCTCAATTTGGGACTGATCTCAAGTCCGAAATCTCAAGTCTAAGATTGTGTTAACAAGTTTACAAAATTCCCTGGTTAAGCAAGTTCGTAAGTTACACTCTCCTAAGGAGAGGCATAAACAGCAGCTATTTTTATTGGAAGGAACTCATTTACTAGAGGAAGCTTGTGCGGTTGGTTATCCGTTAAATGCGGTATGCTGTACTCCTCAATGGGAAATGAACCATCCTCAATTATGGAAGGCTGTTTGTACCCATTGCGATCGCACAGAAATTGTCAGCCCAGAAGTTTTAGCAGCAATGGCCACAACTGTTAATCCTGATGGTATAGTAGCGATCGCTCCACGAGAAGCACAGTCAAGAAAAATTTCTCCGACAGGTTTAGTTCTGGCTTTGGAAACCGTCCAAGATCCCGGTAATTTGGGAACTATAATTCGTACGGCCGCAGCCGCAGGGGCATCAGGTTTATGGTTGAGCGCCGATAGTGTAGACTTAGATCATCCCAAGGTTTTACGGGCTTCTGCTGGTCAATGGTTTCGTTTAAACATGACTGTCAGTGAAGATTTGAAAGCTACCGTTGAGGAAAGTCAGCAAGCAGGAATACAGGTAGTAGCCACATTACCTAATGCTGATTTGACTTATTGGCAAGTGGACTGGTGTAAGCCTAGTTTAATATTATTGGGTAATGAAGGAGCAGGATTATCAGCAGATTTGGCCGCTTTGGCAGATATTCAGGTGAAAATTCCCCTTAGTCCTGGGGTAGAATCTTTAAATGTGGGGATTACTGCTGCTTTAATGTTGTATGAAGCTCATAGACAAAGAATTTATAGCCATGAATACTGATACTGCTGATTGTTATGAAACAAAGGTTAAGGCTGGGTGCGGTGATGATGACTTTTGGTTTACTAGCCTGTGATAGCTGGTTTGCTGCTGCAGGTGATCTGGTGGAACGGGTCAGGGATGGTGATACATTGATATTAAAAAGTGAAGATGGTAAAAATTTGACCGTGCGGTTTGCTTGTGTTGATGCTCCAGAAATACCCCATTCTCACAAAGAAAAGAGGAGTAAAATTAGCAGAGATGTGAACCAGTTTGCTTGGGGTGTGAAAGCAAAAACACGGATAGAGGAACTAATTAAACAAACAGACAATCGTGTCAAGTTAAATATGACAGATAGCGACTCTTACGGTAGAAAAATAGCCGAAGTGCGGTTAAAAGATGGCACGTTTTTACAGCAAATATTGTTAAAAGAAGGGTTAGCTAAACTATATCATCCCTATTTAAATAAATGTCCCAGTCAGAATATATTACAACAAGCTGAGGCAGAAGCGCGACAACAAAGAATTGGCGTTTGGGGTGATAGCAAATTTGTTAATCCTTGGAATTATAGACAAGCAAATAAGTAAATAACTCTCATGTAGAAACCTATTTTTAAATGATACAACCACGTAAATCATTGTAAATCATTAAAAGCGATCGCTTTACAAAGGCTTAAACATATATAATTCTAAATTATCTCTATAAAATCCTCTTTTCCTAGTCTGCTTTGAGTTTCTTGTTTCCGTTATCACTACTTATAACTGAGTTCACAATAAATCATAATTAAAACTTATCATAATAAGATAATACTTTTAATATTCAGAACTTAGGAAAATTCAACTTTAGATTTTCTTAACAATTAATTGAGAATTATTTTTATTTAGCAACGAGCTTGCAATACTTTCGGCGATTTGCTAGAATTATTGAGAATTTCATAATTGGGTTATTATTGTCAATTTTACACCCTGCTCAAAAGATGATCTATAAAAGTCTTTATTTATAGTCCTTTCAGAGATCAATTTTGAAAAAATATACAAAACTTTACAAATTAGCAGTGGTTTGAAAGAGTCAATTGGGGAAAAATTATTCAGCAAATCATGTACTTTGACTATTAGAACAAATATACCATTGACAAATAGGTTAACTTATGGTATGTCGGGTGTGTTAGCGATTAGTAACGCACCATATGATCAAATCGTTTAAATTGTCTAATGTGCGGTTATTAATAATTGAATCTTGATCATATCCCATCAATTACAGGAGAAACTAAAGCTAATGTAGAGACATTTCATGAAACGTCTCTACAAAGTGGTTTACCTCGAGGATACCAGAAACTACACTAAGGCAGTTGTAAAGTTATTGAGTCCTAAAGGACTAGTTAAACCTCTTACCTCAATAATTGCATCAGTAGTGGCATTAAATCCTGCGGTAGCGTCATTAATAGCGACAAAAGTACGGATATTAGCACCAGTACCAAGGGTAAATTGAGCCGCAGAGTTAGCAGTAAACACAGTAGCAGGTAAGTTTTTTGCAATTTCAGATGTACTAAATATTGCCACAGCCCCGGCATCATAGAAGCTGGTGACAGTGGAAACAACTAATAAATCATTGCCAGTAGTAGCATTGAAGTCGGTAATAACATCAAAGTTACTGAAAACAGAATCAGCTAAAGTGCGGTAGTCAAAACGGTCTACTCCCAGCCCTCCAGTTAAAGTATCTTTTCCAACTCCTCCGGTAAGGATATCATTACCAGCACCACCATTGAGGGTATCATTACCAGCATTACCTGTGAGGGTGTTAGCGGCTGAGTTACCTGTAATGAAGTTATTAGCTGCGTTTCCTGTACCGTTAATAGTAGCTGTTCCTTGCAACGTCAGGTTTTCCACAGAGTTGCTTAAGGCGTAATTTGCATTGGTCAAAACACTATCATTTCCTCCATTATCAACTTCTGTGATGATATCTGCTGTATTGTCCACATAATAGATATCATTACCAGCACCACCAATGAGGCTATCAATACCCGTACCACCATTGAGGGTATCAGCACCCTCACCACCATTGAGGGTATCATTACCAGCACCACCATTGAGGGTATCATTACCAGCATTACCTGTGAGGGTGTTAGCGGCTGAGTTACCTGTAATGATGTTATTAGCTGCGTTCCCTGTACCGTTAATAGTAGCTGTTCCTTGCAACGTCAGGTTTTCCACAGATTCGCTTAGGGCGTAATTTGCATCAGTCAAAACACTATCATTTCCTCCATTATCAACTTCTGTGATGATATCTGCTGTATTGTCCACATAATAAGTATCATTACCAGCACCACCAATAAGGGTATCATTACCAGCACCACCATTGAGGATATTAGCGGCTGAGTTACCCGTAATGACGTTATTAGCTGCGTTTCCTGTACCGTTAATAGCGCCATCTAGTAAAGTCAGGTTTTCTACGTTGAGAGCATCTCTAAGAATGTAGGTGACACTAGTTTTAATGGTGTCTACACCGTCATTGGCATTTTCAGTAATGATTTCATAAGTGTTATCAACAATATAGACATCAACACCCGCACCACCAACTAAGCTATCAACACCTGCACCACCATCGAGGGTGTCGTTACCCGCACCACCATCGAGGGTGTCGTTACCCGCACCACCAACTAAGGTATCATCACCACCAAGACCAGTGATTATGTCATCAACTATAGTACCCTGAAGGTTGTTATTACTATCATCACCAGGGTCGGTTTCAATTGAGAGAAACCAACCACCAGCAACATTTCCCACATCACCACTGGCACCATCGAATATGTAGAGCCGCCACTCACCGTTGAGGTTAGTACCGTTAAAAACAGAAAAGTCTGCATTGTGAGGTCCTGCGGGGGCAGGAGAGTCAAAAAAGTCCCCGTCATAATAATTAGTTGGCCGATAAGTACCACTGCTAATGGCACTGTCAGGAAGACTAGAAGTGGCAGTGGCATCAAAAGTCAAAGTAACGTTGTTTATATCATCACTATCCCCTGCATCAGACATCAGGATGCTGTTCGCGCCCGTTGGACTTACTAAAAGCACATCAATGTCATCTGGATAGGTATGGTTGAGGTTGGCCAGGGGCCAGGGTGACTGTTAGCTTAGTCAAGCTACCACTGGTTCCAGAAACATTGATAATTGAAGGATAAGGATTACTTGTCCCGCTGTTTGGAATAGAGATGTTGCCAAGGTTCTTGAAAAATGAAATTATTGCCATGGAGATAACCCTATGTATTGTGAATGGTTATTTTCTCGATAATATCATACCTTTACAGATTTTTATACCAATTTTGTACTGACTTTGTACTGACTTTGTACTGACTTTGCGATCGCCTTAATACCAATATGGTTTAAAGACTTTGTATTGACTTTGTAACCGACCGGACACCAATATGGTTTAAATATCTATCTCAAGATAGATGATAAATCAGCCGTAAAGTACATAGTTGACATTTACTTACTTGATCTATTAGCTTGGAAAAAGACAATTAAAGTTATGGGTAATTGCCTAAAATACCAGCATCCCACCATATAGGTGAATAACTAAGTGAACAACTACTTAACAAAAATCAATGCCAAGATCACTGAGAGTTCGTCATGACTGCATTGCCAAAGTAAAATTAGCAGTTACAGACAACGGATACCCTAACCAAAGAGTTTTAGCTCGTGATACAGGATTATCCCTATCT
>NZ_JACJQS010000052.1:0-22454 GCF_014696755.1 Anabaena sp. FACHB-1391
TGCTGCGGCGACGATAGTTTGGGGGTAGCCCCATGTCAAAATAGCTCGATGCCAGGTTTATTTTTTACAATCACATCACCCCCTCTATTTATTTAGTGGGGGTTTTGTTTTTTCGTCCTTTTTTTAAGCTGTTGTGTATGGAAAAATATTAAGTATTAATATGGTTAATTCTTGGAAATTTATGATTATTATTTAACTAAATTTACAAAAAGTAAGGGCAAGGTAATTCTACCCTTACTATGTATTATATGCCTTATGTGAGTAATATGTGACTTCACAACTCTTGCTGTTTTATTAGGTTTCCAGAGTTGCCCAAAACGATGATTTTGGCAATTATCAACGGAATTACAAGGTTTTTTTCCACTTAATTCACATAAGCTCTATTATTGATTATTTGACTGTATTCTGGTATGGTTAGTAATAAATCTTACCACCGCCCCATTTTGTACCAACAACTTTTGGTTCTAAGAGAATATGTCCAGCAATTGCTTTCAAGTCTTCCTCCGTCAGATTTCGCATGACTTTGAAAGTATCCGCACTCTTGATACTGGGGTGGAGTTCAGAAATCTCTATTTCACCATCATAGGTGGTGGGATTTTTCATATAGTCCACCAATCCTTCGATATTATTGCGGTTGGGTAAGGCACCTGCTAAAGCTTCTGGTTCAAGTCCCACGTTTTGATTAGTTTTAGTAACTCCACCCGCATGACATTGAGCGCAAGCGTAATTAAATAATCGTTTCCCTTCTTTGACTTGTTCTAAACTGAGGACAACGGTATCGCCCTGGGCATTTAATGGTACTGTGCGGATAGCTTCATCTAGTTCTACCGCTGTTGCACTACCGACAAGCATCTGCAATGTCAGCAACATAGTAACCACAACAACCCCAATTAGTCTTCTAAACATATTTCCCCTTCAAGATTTTGATCATTAACACAAGTTTTGATAGCGATACTAAATTTCTATACTGTTCATGACTGATGGGTGATTTGTCTTTGCTAATAGCTATTAGCATTAATTATTGTTGGCAAAATTTTGGCATTACCGAAAATAGTTGAGACATAATTACCTTCATACCTTCTAACTCCAGTGGAGTCCGATGCTATTTATAGGTAATTAAGAGTTGGTTAGACAAAAAACAATCCTTCTACAGAATGACTGTATTAGGCTGTTATCTCTGCTATTAATAGCTTTGGACAACCCATAACATTTGTGAACTTATCATAGAAATTGAGTCACTGTAATACCAATATCATGTTAGGAGTCCAATTTGTTGCCAAAACTTGAGACTCTCATAATCTGATTGCTGCAAATAACCTCAGCCAAGATTGGCGTGAGTCTATTATACTTAATAATCCACAAGGATACTGACTAAGTTGTTGCCCAGACCAGATTACCACCCCACAAAATTTATCCGGTAACAAAGCTAAAATTGTTATTTTTGTTGTTGTTGTGAAATAGAAAGGGTATAGTTATAATTTTGTTTCGATAATTCACCGACATACACTGAGTATTTTCCCTTAGTCCAGTAACCAGAGAGTTTTGGTTTACTTTTCAGATCATCATTACTAAGTACACAGAACCGCCCTCCTGGACCATCAATCAATAGCGTTGCCTGTCCTTCACTCTCTACTCTTAACTGTAGATATGGTACTGAATCTGTCATCTCAATCACTTGACTAGGTGTAGTGGAAATATACCCGCAATCAGTGTTAACTGTTCCCCCGGACATACCAGTTAAAATTATTGGGTCTATCTGGAGAGGATTTTTAATTTCAGTAATTGGGGGTTTGGCAAAACTAGCCTCATTAAGCAATAAACTTATTGCTAACCCCAAGGGAACAATTGTCAATGGTCTCAAAGTCTTCATGTTATTTCTACACCCCTTTAGGTTGATAACGTAATTTGTCAATGAACTTACCCAAAACAGAGCAGAAGTAGGGTAATTCATGAGCTACCCCACCTATATAATAACGTTTATAGCTACGCCACCTGGGCTATCAGCCACATTTTGCATAAATCCTATACTCTTAGTTAGACTAAAGTTAGTAGCTAGTTAGTGATTTGCCAAACTGAGAAACTGTGTAGTATTAGAGGATGTTTAGTCGGAGTACGGGAAATATTGGAAAGCTTACGTTAGGCTAGATAAAACTGCAAAATAACGGATTATTTCATCCGTGTAAATCCTGATCAAATTTCCTGATGTTAAAACTGCAACATCTTCAAAAGACTAATACAGGGTGGTCATTGGATCAACGAGATCCAAAGTTCATCGAGTCTATGATGCCCATATTGGGCTTGTTATATAACTTCTACTTTCGAGTCCAAACCAGTGGCTGGGAAAATGTCCCAGATGAAAAAATTCTCGTTGTCGGTTCTCATAATGGCGGACTTGCATCTCCAGATACATCAATGATGTTATATGACTGGTTTCGTCGCTTTGGTGTGGAAAGACAGATTTATGGTTTAATGCACCCCAAAGTTTGGGATGTATTTCCACCAGCGGCAGAAATGGCAATGAAAGCGGGTGCAATCAGAGCGCATCCCAAAATGGCTTATACGGCTTTGCGGTCTGGTGCTAGTGTCCTAGTCTATCCTGGAGGCGCTGAGGATGTGTTTCGACCCCATGCAATGCGAGATAAAATTTACTTTGCTCAACGTCAGGGGTTTATTAAGTTAGCTCTGCGGGAAAATGTCCCTATTGTGCCAGCGATTTCCTGGGGTTCACATGACACCCTGATTGTCGTGGCTGATATATATGATATCATGCGACAGTTCCATAACATGGGGATACCTTGGTTGTTTGGGGTTGATCCTTTAGTTTTCCCTATTTACCTGGGATTACCTTGGGGACTGGCTTTTGGTCCATTACCTAATATTCCTTTACCCATATCTATCTATACTAGGGTTTGTCCCCCGATTGTGTTCCCACGCTATGGAAAAGAAGCCGCAAGCGATCGCACCTATGTTAATGAATGTTACGAGTTAGTTAGAAGCAAAATGCAGCAGGAGTTAGATACTTTAATCCAACAAGCTACTCATTAACAGTACCCTGGCGACTAGAAACCGCCAGGTTATTTTAATTAATAACAGATTCATAATGGGTAATTACACTCTGTTACCTGAGACTTGACGCTTAAAAGTCGAAACTTGAGGAAATTGCACCTTAATTGTTCGGTTGTACCACTTTGACTTCTTCACACCAAAGTCTATAATCCCATGATTATAAGGTGCAAAGATATCCCTAGCCACCCTTAGCTACTGTAGCAATTCTGCAATCAAGGGACAAAAACCTGTGTACAAATGGATTTTGCCAAGTCTCAAGGAAGTTTTATCTTCAAGTCAGTCTCCTATGGCTGACTGTTCCACGGCTAAGGCCGAACATCAATGGCGTGTCAGTCTCGCGGCCACAGAAAACCTGCTGTTGGGTTTTTTCCAGTCCCTGGCTACGACTTTACCCCATACTACCCCAGGTTTGGTATTAGCCGCACCAGCGCCTTTATTTAGTCACCCACAATTAACACAACATTTACAAACAATAACTTTTACAGCAAAACCTTTTAACCCTTTGGCTTTGATGCCGTTCATCATCCCCTCAGAAATCCCCCAGAATCTAAATATTATTAATAATATTAATATTATTAATAATATAGAAACTATTTCTCCTGATAGTCCCACTTTCCAAGAATCTATTTTACCTTTATTACCGGCTGATCCCCTGGCAGCAGAGCAGTTTTGTTTAGTATTCACAGATAAATTTAGATTAGTGCTGGTTTTGTCCGAACTTGAATCTGGTCAGAAAGAATTTTTATTTTCCTTTGAACCAGAAATAGTACAACAGGCTTGGCAATCTTTAGGTTCTAGGGTAGTTTTAACTAATCCAGAATTGTTTGCTGATTTAGATACTAAAGTTCAAAACTATCCTTTAGTTGCACCAGAGTATCACACTATCATTCAATTTAGTAAATTATTACTCCAGGAATTAACTATCTCAGAAAGTAATCCACAAGTTACCCATACTTTATCACCTGTTCCTTCACCTACTCCACCGCCAAAACATCCATCTCGTCCTGATGTAGAATTACTACAAGCTTTCGCCCATGAGGTCCGCACTCCGTTAACAACAATTCGGATGATGACACGGTTGCTATTAAAACGCCAGGATTTACCCCTCAATGTTATCAGTCGGTTAGAAGTTATTGATCATGAATGTACTGATCAAATTGACCGGATGGAGTTATTATTTAAGGCAGCCGAATTAGAAAACTTATCCCAACAACCCCTAGGCTCAAAATTTTCCCAGGCCGCCCATGCTCAACTAACACCGATGTGTTTAGATCAAGTATTAGAGCAAAGTATTCCCCGTTGGCAACAAGCAGCAACTCGCCGTAATTTAACTTTAAATGTGGTCTTACCTAAGCAACTGCCAACGGTGGTTAGTAATCCTGCTATGCTAGACAGGGTACTCACAGGTTTAATGGAGAATTTTACCCGCAGTTTACCTCCCGGTAGTTGTATTCAAGTCCAAGTAATGACCGCTGGTGATCAACTAAAATTACAATTGTCACCTCAGTTTAATTGTCAAGATCCCCAAAGCTCCATGACAACACCACCAATTCGTAAATCTTTAGGTCAATTATTAATGTTCCAACCAGAAACAGGAGCAATCACTTTAAATATAGCTGCAACTAAGCATTTATTTCAAGCAATTGGTGGCAAGTTGATTGTCCGTCAACGTCCTCAAAATGGCGAAGTGTTGACGATTTTCTTACCTGTAGGAAGTTAGACAATTCTGAATTTTGTCATCAGCGATTCATGTTTTTTGGTCAGTAAATGGCATCAGCAACACCAAAATTTGTCAACTAATCTGAGAGGTTGTTAATCATGATTCGGTATCCAATGGTAAAACAAACATTATTAAAACAAACATTATACAGTTAATCAAATTTTAGCAACTTTTCCCCTACACGCTGCTCACAAATAAATAAACATTCCCACTCTCAACTTTATGCCAAATTTAGTTAAAAGTAAATCCCACCAACGACTAAAACGCCAGCTACTCATCGTTATGTTAGTAATTTTTGCCTCAAGTGTGGCTATGGGCTTGGTATGGGGATTTTTGGTTACCAGTACCCACAGTGCAAATCCTCTAAACTCTTACTTTGCGCCCTTGCGCGAAACATAATTTCTCACGGCAAAATGTTACGATTAGGCAGCTTCAATATTAAAATAATAATTAAAACCACTCATTGTATATAAGTGATCAGTTTTTTAATTCGGTTTTTGAGTAAATTCTCATTTTCCACCCACCCATAAGCAAAGCGGCTGGGTTAGATTAAACGTCTATAATCATATAGCCAAAGCTTGAATCTCCATCCTTCTTGATTTAATTCTATAAACTGCCATGCTAAAACTCTTGTTGGGCGATCCCAACGCTCGTAAACTTAAAAAATACCAACCTGACATTACAGAAATTAACCTCTTAGAGGAAGATATTAAGCCGCTTTCTGATGAACAGTTAAAGGCTAAAACCGTCGAGTTTAAACAACGGCTGTCTAAGGGTGAAACCCTAGATGATATTTTGCCAGAAGCTTTTGCTGTGGTTCGGGAATCAGGACGGCGTGTTTTGGGATTGCGCCACTTTGATGTTCAATTACAAGGTGGTATTATTCTGCATAATGGGCAAATTGCGGAAATGAAAACCGGTGAGGGAAAAACCTTGGTAGCGACTTTACCGAGTTACTTAAATGCCTTGACTGGTAAGGGTGTCCACGTAATCACTGTTAACGATTATCTAGCCCGTCGGGACGCGGAATGGATGGGTCAAGTACATCGGTTCTTGGGTTTGAGTGTGGGGCTAATTCAGTCTACAATGACCCCCAGTGAACGCAAGAAAAATTATGATTGTGACATTACTTATGTAACCAACAGCGAAATCGGTTTTGATTACCTGCGGGATAATATGGCTACCTCCATGTCCGAGGTGGTACAACGGCCATTTAATTTCTGCGTCATTGACGAGGTAGATTCAATTTTAGTTGATGAAGCCCGGACACCCCTGATTATTTCTGGTCAGGTGGAAAGACCTACGGAAAAATATTTACAAGCTGCGGAAATTTCTTTTACTCTCAAAAAAGATGAACATTACGAAGTTAATGAAAAGGATCGTAATGTTCTTTTGACAGATGAGGGTTTTGCTGAAGCAGAAAATCAACTAGGTGTGACAGATTTATTTGACCCAGAAGACCCTTGGGCGCATTTTATCTTCAATGCCATTAAAGCTAAGGAATTGTTCCTCAAAGATGTCAATTATATTGTCCGCAATGATGAAGTTGTGATTGTAGATGAATTTACGGGGCGGGTATTGCCCGGTAGGCGTTGGAGTGATGGATTACACCAGGCAATCGAGGCCAAAGAACGGGTAGAAATTCAGCCAGAAACCCAAACTCTAGCGACCATTACCTATCAAAACCTGTTTTTGCTGTATCCCAAGTTGGGGGGAATGACGGGAACTGCAAAAACCGAAGAAGTGGAATTTGAAAAGATTTATAAACGAGAAGTTACAATTATCCCCACAAATCAGCCCAGAAGACGAGAAGATTTATCTGATATGGTGTTTAAAACCGAATCAGGGAAATGGAGAGCGATCGCTAAAGAATGTGCCGAAATGCACGAAAATGGTAGACCTGTGTTAGTGGGGACAACTAGTGTCGAAAAATCTGAACTCCTCAGCCGACTCCTCAAAGAAATGGAAATTCCCCATGAGTTACTGAACGCTAGACCAGAAAACGTAGAACGAGAAGCGGAAATTATCGCCCAAGCTGGACGCAGCGGGGCTGTAACTATAGCTACTAATATGGCGGGACGAGGTACAGATATCATTCTCGGCGGTAACTCTGAGTATATGGCCAGGTTGAAACTGCGGGAATACTTTATGCCTCGCATTGTCAGACCAGAAGATGATGATAATTTTGGTATCCAAAGGGCTTCTGGACTACCTATAGGTGGTAGCGGTGGTGGACAGGGTTTTGTACCGGGAAAAAAGGTGAAAACTTGGCGGGCTTCTCCAGAAATTTTTCCCACCCAATTAACAAAGGAAACAGAACAGCTTTTAAAAGCGGCGGTAGAGGCGGCTGTCAAGGCTTACGGCGAACGTAGTTTACCGGAGTTGGAAGCAGAAGATAAAGTGGCTGTAGCGGCGGAAAAAGCCCCTACGGATGATGTGGTAATTCAAAAATTGCGGGCGGCTTACCAACAGGTTAAACGTGAATATGAAGAATTTACCAGCAGTGAACATGATCAAGTGGTAGAACGAGGCGGTTTGCACGTCATTGGTACAGAGCGCCACGAATCACGACGGATTGATAATCAATTACGCGGACGGGCAGGAAGACAAGGCGACCCCGGAACTACAAGATTTTTCCTCAGTTTAGAGGATAACCTATTACGCATCTTTGGGGGCGATCGCGTTGCTGGATTGATGAATGCATTTCAAGTCGAAGAAGATATGCCTATTGAGTCGGGTATGTTGACTCGCAGCTTAGAAGGCGCGCAGAAAAAGGTAGAAACCTATTACTACGATATCCGTAAACAGGTATTTGAGTATGACGAGGTCATGAATAACCAACGTCGGGCTATTTATGCGGAACGTCGTCGGGTCTTGGAAGGCGAAGATTTGAAGGAACAGGTGATCAAATACGCTGCAAAAACCATGGACGACATCGTTGATTATTACATTAACCCTGATTTACCTTCGGAAGAATGGGAATTGGAGAAGTTGGTGAATAAGGTAAAAGAGTTTGTTTACCTGTTGGCTGATATGCAGTCTAGCCAGTTGGAAGATATGGGAATTTTGGAAATTAAAGCTTTCCTCCATGAACAAGCGCGAATTGCTTATGATCTCAAAGAAGCGCAAATTGACCAGATTCAACCAGGATTAATGCGCCAAGCGGAACGCTTTTTTATTCTTCAGCGCATTGATACTTTGTGGCGGGAACATCTGCAACAAATGGATGCTTTGCGTGAGTCCGTTGGCTTGCGTGGTTACGGGCAAAAAGATCCGCTAATTGAGTACAAGAGCGAGGGTTATGAGTTGTTCTTGGATATGATGGTGAATATCCGCCGTGATGTGGTTTATTCTCTGTTTATGTTCCAGCCTCAAGCACAGCCTACTGTACAGGCTTGGTGAGATGGTTTAAGGGTTTTTTCTGGGTACGGGCGCAGAGGCACTACAGAGCCGTTTTCTGCGTCTTTTGTTTTATGGTCAGCAGGGGAGAAATGAACCACGAAGGAGCGAAGAGCGCGAAGGAAAGGGGGTTTAAGGAGAGGTATTTTGCGTCAGTCGTGATAGCGGGAATTATCTAAAATTTTTCTGGGACTTCCACTACAGATGATTAACTGATATGATATCGCCTGGAAGGGAGCAAGTCAAAAAGGCATTTATCGCAAAATTACTGATAGCTAATTATGGTTGTTGTAGCAATTCTCGCGGCAGGAAAAGGAACAAGAATGAAATCTAATCTGCCTAAGGTTTTACATTCTTTGGGTGGAAAATCTTTGGTGGAACGCGTTATTGAAAGTGCTGAACCCCTTTCACCTTCACGCAAATTAGTGATTGTTGGTTATCAGTCTCAGGAAGTAAAAACGGCTATTGATTCAATTCATGGCGTGGAGTTTGTGGAACAAACTGTACAATTAGGTACGGGTCATGCTATCCAACAATTACTTCCCTATTTACAAGATTATACTGGGGATTTATTAATTTTAAATGGTGATGTCCCTTTGTTGCGAACTGAAACTCTGAAAGCTCTCTTACAAACTCACCAAGAAAATCATAATTCCTGTACTATTCTGACTGCACAATTGGCAAATCCTCAAGGTTATGGTAGGGTTTTTCGTAATAGTGAAGGTATTGTCCAAAAAATAATTGAGGATAAAGATTGCACTCCTATTCAAAGAGAAAATGATCGGGTAAATGCTGGTATTTACTGCTTTCGTTGGCCAGATTTGGCTAAGATGTTACCACATTTACAAGCTAATAATGCCCAAAAAGAATATTACCTCACTGACGCTGTAACTCAGGTGGGTAAGGTAATGGCGGTAGATGTTCAAGATTACCAAGAAATTTTGGGAATTAACGATAGATTACAATTAGCGACGGCTAATGATATTTTCCAAAGACGCATTCAGGCAAAATGGTTATTAGCAGGTGTGACATTAATTAACCCTGCTAGTATTACTATTGATGAAACTGTGGAATTACAGCCAGATGTGATTATTGAACCTCAAACCCATTTGCGTGGGAAGACGGTAATTAAGTCTGGTAGTCGCATTGGACCGGGGAGTTTAATTGAAAATAGCAACTTGGGTGAAAATGTCACTGTCCTATATTCTGTAGTCACGGATAGTATTATTCAGAATAATACCCGCATTGGACCCTATGCCCATTTACGCGGTCATGCTAATGTGGGTGTAGGTTGTAGAATTGGTAACTTTGTCGAGTTGAAAAACACTCAATTGGGCGATCGCACTAATGTGTCACATCTCTCATATTTAGGTGATACGACCGCCGGAACTCAGGTAAATGTCGGTGCGGGGACAATTACTGCCAATTATGACGGTGTGAATAAGCATAGAACAATTATTGGCGATCGTACCAAAACCGGTTCTAATAGTGTTCTAGTTGCACCTATTACTATCGGGAATGATGTCTACATCGCCGCAGGTTCAACGGTGACAGAAGATGTGGCCGATGATGCCTTGGTAATTGCACGTAGTCGTCAGGTAGTCAAACCAGGTTGGAAAATGAAAACTCAAGATTGACATTTTATTTTGTAGTTTTGTAGGGTGCGTTGCGAACGCACCATAATGTCACAAATATCTTGAATTGGCTCTATTCTTCCGCACCTTGAATTTTCAGTAACAAAGCACCGATAGCCCAACCTACGAAGATGAGACTAAAAGACAATATAGCTGCATTTAACATTTCACCGCTCATTTGCTGCAATTCTCCTTTGTGGATGATTGATTTATGTTTCCTGTTTGTCGGCTCAACTCAGTCTATCAGAACTATCGAGTTAGACCTTTGTTAATTATTCTAAACCAATTTGGGAACAGGGAACAGGGACAGGGGACAGGGAACAGGGGACAGGGAACAGGGGACAGGGAACAGGTGACAGGGGACAGGTGACAGGGGACAGTTGAGGAGGTAGAGTTATTACCAATTACCCATTACCAATTACCCATTACCAATTACCCATTACCAATTACCCATTACCCATTACCCATTACCAATTAACCAACATGACTAATGAAAATAAACGCCCACGGTTGGTATTAACGCTAGGAGATCCGGCTGGTATCGGACAGGAAGTAATTTTGAAGGCTTTAGCAGATCCACAAGTGACTCAAAATTGCGATCTGGTGGTAGTAGGTAGCAGAAATTTAATAACTATAACTTATGAAAATATCAGTAAAAATATTGATAATGATCTAGTTTTGGCAAATCCCGCTGATTTGTCTATTATTGACCTACCTACTGTTGGTAAAATTGTCACGGGTGTGGGTAATGCGGACAGTGGCGCGGCGAGTTTTGCTTATATGGAATATGCTATATCTCACACTTTGGCGGGTGAATTTGATGGAATTGTCACAGGACCTATTGCTAAATCAGCCTGGAAAGCCGCAGGTTACAATTATCCGGGACAAACGGAACTTTTAGCCGCTAAGACCGGCTTTAATATCTCCAAAGACCGGTTTGGAATGTTGTTTGTGGCACGATCTCCTTTTACCGGTTGGACACTCCGTACCTTACTTGCCACCACACATATTCCCTTATGTCAAGTACCCAATACATTAACGCCAGAATTATTAACAAAAAAACTAGATTTGCTGGTACAGTGTTTGGAAAATGATTTTGGGCTGAAAAATTGGAGAATTGTGATCTCCGGTTTAAATCCCCACAGTGGAGAGATGGGACAATTGGGAACGGAAGAAATAGACTGGTTAATTCCCTGGTTGGAGTCAGAACGCCAAAAACACCACGCCAAAAACTCCCTAAATCAGTTAGAAGGACCAATACCACCAGATACAATGTGGGTAAAACCAGGTCTGGCTTGGTATGGAAATGGTGAGGTCAAAAATCCCGCTGATGCTTATTTAGCACTTTATCACGACCAAGGTTTAATTCCTGTTAAATTAATGGCTTTTGATCGGGCTGTAAATACTACCATTGGTTTACCTTATGTACGGACTTCACCAGACCACGGAACAGCCTTTGATATTGCGGGAAAGGGTATTGCTGACCCGACAAGCATGAAAGCAGCAATCCAATTAGCAGTAGAATTAGTCAAGCATCAAGCAACACGAAAACACCTTGATCACAAAATTTCCCCATAGACTACAAAATCATGTTTAAATAAGCCCAAGACAAGCTTGTGGCGAGGTTGGTGGAGATGAAATTACGAGAATTATTAGCGACTGTAGATGGAATTGGATCTCTTGTAAATATACCGGATATTGATATTCAGGGACTTAAAACTAATTCTCATGCTTGTACTCCAGGAGATTTGTTTTTGGGAATGCCAGGAACTAGAGTAGATGGTGGGGAGTTTTGGCCGAGTGCTTTAGCTGCTGGTGCGGTAGCAGCCATTGTTTCCTCCGCAGCAATTCTTAAAACTCCCCCTTCATCAAATTCTATAGTCATTAGTAGCGATAATATGACTAAAGCCTGCGCTCAAATAGCCGCAGCTTTTTATGGTTATCCCGGACAAAAACTCAAAATGGTGGGTGTTACCGGGACAAATGGGAAAACGACTACCACGCACTTAATTGAGTATTTTCTCACAAAATCTAGTTTACCGACGGCTTTAATCGGTACTCTTTACACCCGTTGGCCTGGTTTTGAACAAACATCTGTGAATACTACTCCCTTTGCTGTGGATTTACAACAGCAATTAGCCAATGCTATCAATGCTGGTTGTGAAACCGTCGTCATGGAAGTCAGTTCTCACGCTTTAGCCCAGGGTAGAGTGTTAAATTGTGATTTTGAGGTCGGAGTCTTTACTAATCTCACTCAAGACCATTTAGACTATCATAGGGATATGGAAGACTATTTTGCGGCGAAAGCATTGCTATTTAGTCCAGATTATCTGCAAGGAAAAGCAATTATTAACGCCGATGATGCCTACTGTCAACGCTTAATTACGTCTACAAAATCCGACCAGGTTTGGAGTTATAGCGTTAACAATAATACCGCCAATTTTTGGATGAGTGATTTAAATTATCAACCAAATGGTGTCAGTGGAATTTTACATACTCCTCAAGGAAATACAGCTTTTAGTTCCCCTTTAGTTGGTCAATATAATCTCGAAAATCTCTTGGCTGCGATCGCTACTGCTCTCCATTTAGGGTTAAATTTAGATTTGGTAGTAAATGCCATTCCTGAGTTTCCCGGCGTTCCTGGACGCATGGAACGGGTACTTAACCCACAACAAGATATTAGCGTGATTGTGGATTATGCCCATACTCCCGATAGTTTGGAAAATTTGCTCAAAGCTGCTCGGCCTTTTATTCCTGGTAAAATGATTTGTGTGTTTGGTTGTGGTGGAGACCGAGATCGCACTAAACGTCCAAAAATGGGGAAAATAGCGGCAGAATTGGCTGATTTAGTTGTGGTGACATCAGATAATCCCCGCACAGAAGATCCAGAAAAGATATTACAGGACATATTGGCAGGTATTCCTGATATATTACAACCAATAGTTATCAGCGATCGCGCTACCGCAATTCATACAGCAATTCTCCAAGCTCAACCCGGAGACGGTGTATTATTAGCCGGTAAAGGTCACGAAGACTATCAAATTCTGGGGACTGAGAAAATCCACTTTGACGACAGGGAAGAAGCACAAAAAGCTTTACAGCAAAGAATTAACTAGTGAACAGGTGACAGGTAACAGGTGACAGGTAACAGGGGACAGGTAACAGGGGACAGGTAACAGGGGACAGGTAACAGGGAATAGGGAATAGGCAAGGAGGTAGAGTTATTACCCATTACCCATTACCCATTACCCATTACCCATTAAATTGTATCGGGGAATACTAACTTTAAATGTTGTTCCCTGCTTTGGTTCGCTTTCTAATGTAATTTCCCCTTGATGTTGATCAACGCATTTTTTGACTATTGCTAAACCTAAACCCGTACCGGAAATACTACCAACATTAGAACCACGATAAAAAGAACCAAATAAATTAACTTGATCTTCTTTAGGAATACCAATACCATAATCTTGAATTATAAAGATTATCTGCTCATCGGCGATATTCAAACTGAAATTAACTTTACTACTTCCAGGTGAATATTTCATAGCATTGGTGAGCAAATTTGTGAGAACTTGACGGATAATCTTTGGATCAAATTCCGTAAATAAGGTATCATCTAAAACTGGCTCGCTGCTATTTAAAGAAAACTCTATTACATGATTGTGGCTAGTTCCTTGTATTTCTCCTATGAGACCACGACAAAAAGCAATAATATCTGATGTTTCTGGTTTAAATTCTATTTTCTCAGTTTCAACACTGTTGATCATCAGAACATCATCTAGTAGTTGAACAGTATATTTGATGGTTTTTTGGATCGTTTCTAAGTGTCCGTGTTTTTTTTCCGCGCTTAGACGATCGCTAAAAGTTTGTAAAATCCCTGTAGATGAGGAAATAATAGCTAATGGGGTGCGAAATTCATGGGAGGCCATGGAAATAAAACGCGATCGCATTGCGCTGATTTCTTTTTCTTGTGCGAGAGACTTTTGTAATTTCTCAAATAAATCCGCTTGTTGAATAGCTATTGCTAATTGATTGGCTATTTGTTGCAATAATTCAGCTTCAGATTCTTCCCAAATACGTTTTTGACTACAAGCATGAACAACCAGCACCCCCCAGAGTTTATTATGAGGATGATTTACCCAGCGCCCGCTTTCATTTTCTACCAAATCCTGCAAAATGGGAGCGACAATTTTAGATTTAATATTTCCTTGTCGAGAATATGCCCTCAAGCAATCTGTCCAAATATCATCCATTACGTCGAGAACAATGCGCGGTTTTCCTTGCCAATAGCATTCTAAAATATCTTGTGACCATTTTTCATCTTCCCAATAACTATCTTTAAAAGTCATATAACCGTTAGCAACAGCTTCTTCCACAATTTGACTTTTACCATCAGGAAATAGACGGAAGACAATCACCCTCTCAGCCTGGGTTAATTCTTGCACTTTAGCAGTAATAGTAGTTAAAATATGATTTAAATTGAGGCTAGAGCGAATTTCTTGAGTGATATCTTGAATGGCTTTTTGTCGTTGTAGTTGCAGGTAAATTTCAGTTTCAGCTTGCTTTCTAATTATTAATTCTGACTGTACTTGTTCATATAGCATAGATTGTTGAATGGCGATCGCTAATTGGTTCGCTATTTGTTGAACAAGTTCAATTTCAAAATCTTGCCAGTGACGAGGTTGGGAACATTGATGAATACACAATAAACCCCATAAAGTTTTTCCCTGGATTAATGGTACAACTAAGTTTGCTCTCACCTGAAATCGTTCTAAAATATGACGATGACAATCTGCGAGTCCCGCATTGTCAATATCATCTACTATTTGCATTCTCCCCGCTGCATAGTCGGGAGAAAATCTCTCACCAAAACATTGATCATTAACTTTCATTTCTAGGGCAGATTTAAACCCAGAAACTACTGATTCTGAGACAAATGCACCATAATTAAAATTACTGTCTGTATCAAATTTAAAAATTCCCACTCTATCAGCATTAATTAATTGTCGTATTTCTGCCGCAGCAGTATTAAAAATAGTACGCAAATCTAGGGACTGACGAATGCGTTGGGTGGTCTCCCAGAGTAAATGTTCTCTTTCTGCTTGCTGCTTAATTTTTTGTTCTGCTTGTTTCCATTCCGTAATATCTCTATTCACCCCAATCACCCGTTCTGCTTCTCCTTGGGAATCGCGCTCAATAATGCCGTAAGATTGGAAGAGACGGTTGTTACCATCTGGCAAAACTATTCTAAACTCAATCTCAAATTCTTTGCCATCTTTCAGCTTATGTTGTATAATTTTATTAACTCTGACTGCATCTTCTGGATGTAATGCTGTTTGCCAAATTTCCATACAATCCCCATATTCCGATGTTTTGACCCCATAGAGTTCATACATCTTTTCATCCCAAATTGTGCGATTATTGCGGATATCCCATTCCCAAATAGCAATTTTTGCAGCTTTGATTGCTAATTTTAGACGATTAGAGAGGTTTTGCAGTTGGCTTGTGCGTTTTTCTACTCTGGCTTCTAGTTTTTGATTAAATTGGAATAACTTATTTAAGGTTGCTTGTAATTCCTCTTCTTTTTGCACTAGTTGAGTGATATCAGTATTTGCACCAGATACTCGCACCGCTTTTCCAGTTTCGTCCCGGAGAATATAACTTCTACAGTTAATGAAGATATAATATTCTTGTTTATGTCGCAGCCGAAACTTTAACTCAATAAACTCTATATTTTTATCGTCTAATGCTTGATTGAAGCTGCCACGGATAGGAGCTATATCCTCTGGGTGCATAAAATTCTCCCAGAAGGTTTTAGATTTGAGATAAAGTTCTTCATGTTTGTAACCCAGCATGGAAAACCAACGATCAGAAAAATAAATACTATCTTCTAGAATATCCCAATCCCACCAAGCATCATTTGAACCTTTGAGAACTAGAGATAATCGTTCTTGCAGTTTTTCTGATTTTTGGAATAATTTAGATAATTTTTCCTCTGAATTTTTGCGAACAGTAATATCAACCATAGCTCCAATCACAACGACAATCTCACCTTGATCATCTAAAACTACTTGATTGCGATCTTCAAACCAGATGTAATTACCATCTTTACGTCTCAGTCTATATTCTGTGGACACAGAACTTTTCTGAGCTAGGTTTTTTTGAATCAAAGAATATAATCTGTCTCGATCTTCTGGATGAACTATATCCATAAATTCAGCTAAATTTCTCGGACATTCTGAATATGAGTAACCCAAAACTTCCTCCATATTCGCTGCCCAAACGGGAGCATCATTGAGCAAATTATATTCATACATAATTTGTCCACTAGCTGTACTTGCTAATTCATAACGATTTTTCCATATTTTCAATTCTGCTAACTGTTGTTTGATTAATTCTTCTGCTTGTTGTCGTTGATGAATTTCAATTTGTGTCTGTTGATAAATATTTGCTTGTTGAATCGCAATTGCGACTCGCAGTGATATTTGTTTTACCAATTCGATTTCCTCAAGTTCCCAATTGTGGGGAATATCGCGGTAACTTGCTAACATTAGTCCCCAGAGTTGATTTTTAACAATTAACGGAGACAATAGTTTAGCGCGAATATCAAGGTCTTTTAACATCTGCTGATGACACTGAGTTATGGATTCACTGTCAATGTCATTAATTACCCGAATTTGCCCTTGACGGTAAAGTTCAAGCCATTCTGGACTGATACAGGGATCATGTACTTCTTGATTCAGGACTGAATGTCCACCCGCAACAATTGCTTCAGCGATAACTTGACCACGAAAATCAGCACTGAATTGGTAAACAATCACGCGATCGCATTTTAATATTGTTCTCATTCCTACAACTGTGTTATTGAGAATCTCTTGTAAATTTAGAGATGAGTGAATTTGCGTTGCAATCTGATTAATTAATTCTTCCTGTTCTGCTTTTCTTCTCAGTTTAATAGTGCGCTCTTCTATTTGCTTTTCTAACTCAAGAGTATAATTTCCTAGCAGTTGTATTTTCTCTGTTTCTAGTTGTAATACTTTTTCTTGTAACACTGCTGTTAGTTTATATAATTCCCAAGGATTAAGGGCTTCTAAAATACTGCTGTGGGTAACGATACCAAGTAGTTCCCCTGCGCTTCCTATCACTGCTAAACGCTGAATAAATCGCTGTTCCATTATTTGCTGCACAGTCCAGAGAGGTTCATCAACAGTCACACAGAAAACTGGTGTACTCATGACAGTTTTTGCTAAACAGGTATCGAAATTCACGCTTAAAGCTTTAAGCTGTACAATATCACGCTCTGTCACCATACCCAGAGGAATTGTTAAAGATGCTTGTGTTTCTACAATCATCACCGAACTGACTTGATTTTCTGCCATTAAGCGAGCGATCGCTAGTATAGAAACATTAGCAGGTGCACATAAGACATTGGTGGTCATGACCTCATGAACCAACCGCAAGCGCAACAAGTCTACAGGCCGAAGTATCTGCCGTAAACTTTCGTAAGTCAGGAGTCCCACCAGTTGATTTTCCTCATCAACCAGTGGTAAATGACGAATGCGGTGGTGTTGAAGGAGATTCAGGGCAAAAAAGAGGTCTGTAAATTTTGACTCCTGCAAGGTGATTACAGGATGACTCATGACATCACGGAGGGCTAAATTTTCCAGGTCGGGTTTTTGGGCGCTGAGTTCGACCACATTTTGTTCCGTAAAGATGCCTACTGGACGATTATTTTCCACAATTAGGACACAACTGGAACGGCCTTGAATTTGTAAATGTTCTAGATGGTTATCAGTGGTTTGGGGAACAGAACAAACTGCTTGTACGTTCAGCCACAGGGGGTTTCCCCCTATTCCACTCATTTGGACTACAGCTTGTCTAACCGTTGTATCGGCAGTTGCGACTAACGGGTTATAAATAATAGCTGACTTTAGTTCCGTTGCACTGATAGAATTTACAGGTATCAACATTTAAGTATATCTATTTTGTATAATTACTTTTGTGTCACCTAATAATTTTACAATAGTTTTACAGAAATTCAGTATATAAGCTCAAATAAATATCAAATATAGGAATTTATAAATAAATAAATGGTAAGCTGTACTGCATTTAAATATGTATAACCTCAAATCAGTCTAATGCTTGGGGGGTGTGGGGCATCTCTGCCCGCCATAATGTATAAATATTCATAAACTTTCTAAGTAGCTTAAAAGGTCTGCCATTTCCTGGACACTGGGTTGGAATTTCGGCATAGGGGGCGTTTCCCCGCTAGTTACTTGATGAATTAGTCCATAGCGGGATTTGTATTTGGAGATTTCATGTAGAGTTGGACCGACTAAGCCATTTGCTTTTAAGCCATGACAGCCAGCGCAGTTGATTTGGAAAATAGCTTTCCCCTGCACTAGGTTTCCCTGAAGGGAGAGAACACTTTTGACATAAGGATCAGAGGCTTGCACTATCTCAATCCCAAACAGGACTAATGGCAGGGTTATCAGCATCGCTATAGTAAAGATAACGATCTGTTGAATCAGGGTTTCAGGTTTGATCAGATGGTTATCCAAAAGAGTTGCTTCTACAGTCTTCAAGTTTTCATTTCCTACACATAGCTTAAAATTTATTGATTGTGTTCGCAAGTACATAAGACGATTTTTATATAGTATTTAGATTTAAAACTGCGATGGGACGCGGGATTAATGCCAAATTTGGTAAAATCAAAAACAGGAAACGAATCTTTCAATAATCGCAACAAGGAGCTTTACAGTGGTTGAACCTCTATTATCAGGTATTGTGCTTGGTTTGGTTTTTGTAACTTTAAGTGGACTTTTTTACGCTGCCTATAGACAATATAAGCGTCCTACAGAATTAGGCGGCTGATATTGATTCAGGAGTCAGGGAAGAGGCCAGGAGTAGGAAGCGGGGAGCAGGGGAAATAATTACCCATTCCCCATTACCCATTACCAATTCCCTGCTCTTGATAAAATGTCAAAGCTGTGTTACCATAGGTTTTTTGTCGGCAGATTTCCCAGTTGGGAATTGTTAGCGGTGTCCAATCTTGGTGACGGTGTTCCACTGCTATTTCTCCTGGGGAATCTAAAAGCTGATACTGAGCGATCGCTTGTAATACTGGTTCATATAATCCACTAGCATAAGGTGGGTCAAAGTATATTCTGTCAAATTTTTGACCTGATAATTTTTTTAACTGTTGAGTAACGTTTCCCCGTAATAGCTGAAATTTTTGTTCTGGCTTGGCTACCTGTTGCCAATTTTCTTGGATGATGGCGCAAGCAAGACTTGACTGTTCAATGCCAATAACGACGCTGGCTTCCCTACATAAAGCCTCAGCACCCATTGCCCCGCTACCGGCGCACAAATCTAGCCACCGGCAACCAGTAATTGTTCCTTGCCAAATATTAAATAATGCTTCCCTGACTCGCGCACTCGTAGGTCTGGTATGTTTACCTGGTAAGGTTTTAAGCAGACGATTACCGTAAATTCTCAGACTCATTAGTTATTGGTAATCCGATTTTGGATTTTGGATTTTGGATTGATTCCGGGAATAAATCCGAGGGTTTTGATCATCAACGGCTTATTTGTCATTAATCTTGAACTTATAGCTAGTAGCAGATCATACTATCAGAGTTTAACAACCGAAAATTCCGATTTTGGATTTTGGATTTTGGATTTTGGATTGATTCCGGGAATAAATCCGAGGGTTTTGATCATCAACGGCTTATTTGTCATTAATCTTGAACTTATAGCTAGTAGCAGATCATACTATCAGAGTTTAACAACCGAAAATATTGCCAACTTTTGTTAAGCAAAAAGTTTTTCACGGACTTGAGCCACAAAATTAGATAATATTTGCAAGCCGACATTTGATGATTTTTCGGGATGGAATTGCACGGCCATAAGATTTTCATGAGCGATCGCGGCCGTAAAGGTTTGATTTCCATGGGTAACAGTAGCCGCGCGGACTTGGGTATTTGTAGGTTCAACATAGTAAGAATGAACAAAATAAACCCAAGGATCGGCGGGTAAATGTTCCCATAAAAGATTTTTTGGTTGCTTGAGTTGGAGTTGATTCCAACCCATGTGGGGAATTGTCATTCCCGGTTCAGAACGAAAACGGCGGACTTTTCCGGGAACAATTCCTAGTCCTGGTAACGTCCCTTCGGCGCTGGATTCAAACAAAATTTGTAATCCTAGACAAATACCCAAAAACGGTTTACCAGAAGCGATAGCATCTTTAATAGGTTTTTCCAAACCACGCGATCGCAAATGTTGTACCGCTGGATCAAATGCTCCCACGCCTGGTAAAACTATAGCATCTGCTTTCGCCAACTCTTGAGAACAATAGGTAACTTGAGGAGTTGCACCAGCTTTTTCTAATCCTTTGCAGACAGAGTGCAAATTTCCCATATCGTAATCAACAACTGCAATCACTGGCATTTAGCTGCTCCTTGTAAATTTATGAGGAAGGGCATTTATTTAATTATTCTAATTCTAAATAATATTTCTTATGCAGAAAAAAAATACTATTAACTTCTTTTGAGATTTAGCTAAGTCAACAAGAGTCAAAAGCCAATGACTTGTTACTCGCACTAGCCAAAATGGCTTCACTCTCCCATGATTTAAATTTCTTGCACCGTCTACCTGTAGATGTACAACTGGCCAGTTCTCCCGTCATTGCCAAAATTAATGACATTCAGCTTGACTATATTATCTATTGTGCCATGGCTGCAAGTCCTTCACAATTAAGTATAGAACTCCTGGTCTGTAGTACAAGTATCTTACCTTTAGAGTCTATAAATTCTAGCGAAAATATTTTGCGAACCACTGTTGATCTGGAAAAATTATTAGTGTCAACAGCAGCAGTTGAGGTTAGCTATGATTGTGGTAAGTGTGTCTGTGAGGGAGTTTATTATTCAATCTTAGACTATTTACCCCAGTTTCAACCGTCAATTAAGTGCATTTTTGTTTATGTACCCATGTTAAATGAAGAAAATTTGATTCGGATTGTTGCCGATTTTGTTTTGATCATTAACAACTTGGCACTTCTTTAGAAATATTAACGTCTGTTTTAAAAAAATTACTGAGTATGATGTTGCCACTATTACTTTCTTTGGCTCTTGCACAAGCGAACTTGGTGACCCCACCAGAGGAAATATTGCAAGTACAATCAGTACGCCCTTTGCCAGGACAATTAGATTCAGTACCAGTATTTAATAGCAATAGTCCAGAATTGGTATTAAAGGAAGGAATTTTACTTTCTACTTTTCCAGCAGCAGGAAAAAAAGTTACATCAGCCCATTTAAATTTTCCCTTCCGTGGCCAATTTGATATTTTTGCCCATCATGTGACTAAAACTGAATTACTAGAAAATTTACCTTCTCTTTACTTGGGTATTATTTTACATAACCCTGGTTCTCAACCAGTGACAGTAAATATATTACAAGCTGCTAGTTATTTAAGTCAACCAGATGCCCCATTTCAGGAATTACCATCTTTAATTGCCAATGACTTGGGAACAGTGTTTGCAGGTCCAGGTAGTCGCGTTATGTCCGATATTTTGAGGGGTAGAAGACAAGATATTTTTCCCCCGCAAATTGTCATTCCCCCCGGTCAAAGCCAGATGTTATTAAATTTACCAATTCCTGTCCAAGGGTTAATACCGCCTTTAAATGGTCGTTCTACATATCTGCGATTACGAAGTAATGGTAATATTTACGTTGCTAGTTTGGCGATGTTTGCCCAGAAAAATACTGATGGTAGTGAACGTACGCCTAATTTAGCAGAATGGCAAAATTTATTAGATAATGGTGAATTATCCACTCCTAGAGATAAAATCCCCACTCCTATCACAGGAAATAATAAACCGGGAATTTACGGACGTGTAGCCGGAGTATCAAAGGGTTCTCAATGGCGGGCTTATGTGGTAGATCAACCTAAAAGTAAGTATTTAACTATTCCTCAACCTGGTACAGGGTTTTCCTACGGGTTGAGTACCTTGCATGGTGGAACTTTAGGCACAAATCAAATTCAAACTGCACCTATGTTAGTCCGTTATCCTGATACGGCCTATTATGCTCATGGTAATTATGGTGTTCAATATAGTCTGAAGTTGCCTTTATACAACAATACTGAAAATGAACAAACTGTAAATGTGGCAATTCAAACTCCACTCAAAGAGAATGAGTTAAGTAAATCAGGAATCCGCTTTCTTCAACCACCTGCGCGTCAAGTCTTTTTTAGAGGAACGGTGCGTTTACGTTATCAAGAACAGGGACAATGGAAAAATAAGTTTGTACATTTGGTTCAAAGGCGTGGTGAAATGGGACAACCATTAGTAGTATTGAATATTAAACCAAAAAATACCTCTTTAGTACAATTAGACTTTCTTTATCCACCAGATGCTTCTCCACCACAGGTTTTAACGGTGTCAACTCAAATTAGATAGGGTTTTCAGCTATTTTTGCGATAAATGCAAGATAATAATGCTATTACTGCAATAGTAACTTGAATCCCACATTCCGCACCCCAAACTGTCACAGAGGTAAATTACGTAGAGAAAAAATTAAAGAGAGCATCAAAACAAACATATAAAGTGAAAAAAGGCATTTGAGAAACAGTAAATC